>JBDTAW010000320.1:0-9619 GCA_039924445.1 Gemmatimonadaceae bacterium | reverse complement strand
TGCGACTGCAACTCCCGATGATCCACGTAACATCACACGCGATCCGACATTCGCCACTTCAAATACGTCGCGTCCCGCGCTGTCGGGAATCGCTGCGACGTCGAAGCCGGCTGCATTGGTCGGTGCGACACGCGCAATCAGCGAGCGAGCGGCTGCTAAATCCACGGGATGCGACGTCTGGGCACGCGCACCAGTCGGAAGTGCAACGGTGAATGCGACGGTGAATGCAAGAGCTACGCACACATACACGAGCCGGCAGATTCGAGGCTTGATGAAAATCATGTTGTCATGCGGGTCAGTGTATGATCCAACTGGTTCAACTCAGATACTTCTAAATGCCAGCACGCCGTTCTGTCCACCGAAACCGAACGAGTTCGAGATCGCGGCGTTCACGCGCGTCTCCCGGGCTGTGTTGGGGACTACATCCAACGGACATTCTTCGTCAGGCGTCTCGAAGTTGATCGTGGGCGGTATCACGCCATGCTTGATGCTGAGTGCAGTTGCAGCGGCCTCGAGCGCGCCGGCGGCGCCGAGTGTGTGGCCGAGCATTGACTTGATGGAACTGACCGCTGGTGGCGAGCGGAACGCCGTGAGAATGGCGCGCGACTCGGTACGATCGTTCGCTTTGGTCGAAGTGCCGTGTGCGTTGATGTACTGCACATCCGATGCATCGAGACCTGCGTCCGCGAGCGCCATCGTCATGGCCGCCGCCGCCCACTTGCCATCGGGATCGGGCTGAGCCAGGCTGAACGCATCGCTGGTCATACCAAACCCCGCCAGTTGGGCGATCGGTTCCGCGCCACGCGCTCGCGCATGTTCGAGTGACTCCAGCACCAGTACGGCCGCCCCCTCGCCCATCACGAATCCATCGCGGTCCTTGTCAAATGGACGGCTTGCGTGTGACGGATCGTCGTTGCGGCACGAGAGTGCACCCATTGCGCTGTAGCCATTGAGCACGAACGGAGTGATTGTGGACTCCACACCTCCGGCAAGCATCACATCTGCCTGTCCGGCGCGAAGTACTGCGAGTGCCATGCCGATTGAATGTGCACCCGTTGCGCATGCCGACACGGCGGCGAAGTTGGGACCGTGTATGCCGAGGGCGATGGCGACATTGCTGGCGGGCATGTTGGGAATGACTTTGGGGACGCAGAACGGGCTGATCGCCTTCGCGCCCCGTTCGAGAAAGGCTTGATGCTGCTCCTCGAGTTCGTTGTAGTCACCCGCCGCGGTCCCCACGCAACACCCGACCCGCAACGGTTGCTCATTGGCCAGGTCGAGGCCGGCATCCTTGACAGCCTCCATGGCCGCGCCCACAGCCATCTGGGAATTTCGCGCCATGCGTTTGGCCAACTTCGGCGCAAGGTATGCCAGAGGATCGAAGCTCCGAACCGCGGAAGCGATATGCGTCGCGTATGACGAGGCGTCGAAGGCGGCGATTGTTTGGACGCCCGATACGCCATTGGTCAGCGCCGACCAGAACTCCTGACGCGATGATCCGATGGAACTGATGACGCCGATTCCAGTGATGACGATCTTTTTGCGTTCAATCATGCTCACTTGAATCTGGCGCCAAAGGGCTTGCGACGGCAACCTGCCGGACTGGTCGCAGACATCTCACACCCGGTTGACAGCTACTACGACCGGCAGACGCGTGGAATGTACTAACATTAGTGTGGGCACGTTACATGTCGCGAGTTCCAACCGCGAATTCACGCGTTCACAATGGACATTTCAGAAGGAAGGTCAAATTGCCGCCAGAGGCGACAGATCCATCGCCAGAAGTCGTTACGGCAGCCGTCGTAGATGCACTCACTCGCATCCTGGCTCACACATGTCGAGAGTTGGGCAAGGCGGGACATCCATCCACCGCGGCGCAGCTTGCGGCGGAAGCATGGTCCCTACTCAGAGAGGATTATCCCAATGACGCGGAGCGCCTGAATGGCGCGATGCACTACTTATCTCGTCTGGAGCAGAAACTCGAAGCCGAGCAGCGCCAGGCGCAATCGGAGGCCGCAATGCACGCTCAAGACCGTATCATAGACGTCCGCTCTGAAACTCCCAAGATGCGGCACGAAATAATATTCGAGCAGTTCGCCGCGCTTGCGCCCGGCACGGCGTACGTACTCGTCAACGACCACGATCCAAAGCCATTGTGGTACCAGTTCGACGCAGAGCACAAAGGAGAATTTACGTGGGACGCGCTGGAAGACGGACCGGAAGTCTGGCGCGTGCGAATCGGGCGCACTGCGAAGCGCTAAGAGGGCGGATCGGTGTCAGGTTTTGCGCGTGCGGCGACCCGAGCGCCGCGACGGCGAGCGACTGCGTAGCCTGCTCGGAACACCGACCAAGTGCGCTGCGCTCGATCGGTGTTCCGGACAGCGCTCAGAGCTTCGTAAGAACCTTGCGTGCTACCGCTTTCTCCTTTTCCACGAACGCGTTTGCCGCTGTGGTGTCGGTCATAAGCGTCATCATATCCGTGGGGATGATCTGGACCATGACCGTGTAATCGCCCTTGCGAGCTGTGAGCAGCATCATGTTGACTGTCGCCTCCTCGCCAACACCCTCGATTGGTCCGTTTGGGACGCCAGGAATGCCTGGCATACCCGCAGTGAGCTTTCCACCGAGTTTGGCGCCGCCCATCGAAGCCTCTTGAAGCGCGGCGTGCTCAGCCGGATCCGAGTAGTCGCTTGGGTTCACCCAGTCGATGCTGAGCGACATGCCCGCTGGATCGGATGTCGTAAAGTAGTGACAGCTCGACTCGGAGGAGTGTCCGTCGTCGTTCGATTCGGTGGTTGTATACGATGCACCCGTGAGGGCGTTCATTTCCTCTTTCGGCATGAGCGTGCAGGCGACAACACGCGGATTGCCAGTGCGCTGTGCGTTGTCGCTCTTGCCGTCCTTCGAGACGGCTCCTCCCGGTTTGCCGCCACAGGCGATCAACGTGAGAGATATGGCGATGACGAGGCCACTCGCGCGGGATGAGACATTTGGTGTTTCCATCAGATATACTCCGAAGTGATCAGGATGAAGCCGGAGCGCTTAATTGCGTGTGAGTTCCACGCGCCGGTTACGTGCACGTCCAGCCAGTGTGGTATTTGTCTCGCGCGGCACGGACGCGCCGTACCCGCCAGTCGTCAATCGTGCGGCCGGTACTCCGCGCGCCACCAACGCGTCCTTGACTGCGGCGGCTCGCCGTGCAGAGAGATCTTGATTCTTCGCGTCACCGCCGACATTGTCGGTGTGTCCTTCGACCTTGAGCGTCCAGCTCGGCTCGCGTTTCATCACGTCGACGATCTCACGCAGCACACTCTCGGATTGCGGTTTGATTGTGGCGCTGTTGAAATCGAAATAGATGCCGTAGATCGCAGTCCGCCGATTATCAGCCAACTCACGCTCCATTGCCTTCGGGGCATCCAGGGTCGGGAAATCGATCTTGACCACGTCGGCCCTGTCTTTCGCGATAGTCATACGCAGCACAAGCGCGTTTGCGGGGTCATCCAGGATGTAGAGGTCAGCATCCTCGGACGCGTCTCCGGTACCGAGCCGTCCGTGTAGATGATATGCCGGGAGCATCACCCGTTTACCATTGACGATTACTGATACTCCGACAGGTTGCGGCTCCGCGAGCTTGAGTACGCCACTCGCTTGCATTCTGCCGCCAGTCATGCCAACCATGGCTGTCGCCATTCCACCAGACTTGTCCACAGAGTTCATGAGATCTCCCACCACTCCCATCAGCCCACCGGCGCGGCCATCGAGCGTGATCTGCGAGCCGCCGCGAGTGCGCAGATCACTGATCACAAGTGCAGACATGCCGATCGCCGTTGTGCCGGGAATCACATCGTCGTCTGCGGTGGTAAAGAAGTACTTGTAAGTGCGCGCCGTTTCGAGATCGGCCCGACGTACCATTCGCGTTATGGACACTGGCTGTGCACGTGCGCCAGCGGTCTGAGGCGCGTCACCTGACACCGTAAGCGACACACCCTGTGCGTTTACGCTCCCGACTGAGCTCATCGACTCGTAGTCGCCCTCGACCGCATGTACTGCGTGCGTGACGATCAGTCCCTCGACGAGCGGGATTCTGGGGGCCACTGTCTGTGCCTGTATGGTGGCGACTGACAGTGATACTACAATAGGTGCAACAGCGGTCGCAGCGGCGCGAAACACTACCGCAGCAAGATTACGGTTCACAGTTCGCTCCTTCCGGTACCGACCTGTCCACGGTCTTGTCGAACAGCGGCGCCTTCACCTCACCCAAGCTCAATCCAAATGCCGAGAACACCGCGCCTGCCTTGCCCGAGACAATGAGTGTATGCTTGTTGCAGTGTCTCGTCCCGAGTTCACCAGGCGTAATACTCGCGGCGGACGTCACGATGTCCACGTAGCCCACGGCTTCGGTACCGATTGCGCCGATGCCGAGTTCGATTTTCGGAAACTGAATTGCCGCGGTGAATCCCTGGACGCCAGCGCCGAATATGCTGGACGCATCGTTCACCTTGGGGTCGGTGTTTACGGTTCCAGTCGCGGTAACATTACCGGTCGTCATTGCGAACCCCTCCGATCCATTGAAGGTGACCTTGAAGCTGCCTTCGGCTGTTGCCTGCTTTGTCGTGAAGGCCGGCGCGATCTGAAAGGCAGTCTTGATTCCTATCGAGAACGGAATACCTCCAATTATCAACGGCACTCGAAACGCGGCAGGTATACGCAGAATGAATGCGTCAGCTACACCGGTACCAAGAGCAGTACGTGCTTCCCATGCGAAGTTCATCTCGCCGTTCAGCTGTTTGTTGGAAAAGTCCGCCATCGTGAGTGATCCACCGCTTATTTCGATGTCTCCTCCGTTCGCAAAATTCTGGAGATAGCCAGTTCCCGTTAGCTTGAGTTCCAGCGATGGTACATCCTTGGTCACTTCGACAACCACGTTGATGCGGTCATCGCTTGGTGTATACGCGAGCGAATAGC
Organism: Gemmatimonadaceae bacterium; assembly: GCA_039924445.1. Taxonomy (GTDB): domain Bacteria; phylum Gemmatimonadota; class Gemmatimonadetes; order Gemmatimonadales; family Gemmatimonadaceae; genus Fen-1247. The sequence continues at coordinate 4,654 of JBDTAW010000320.1, read as the reverse complement.
CGTAGTCTGCGATCTTGCCAGTTGTGGCCATCGCCTCCGGCGTTGCGGCATTCAGCGATGGCACCAGGAAATCTCCGATGTTGTCGAGCCACGCGGACCGGTTGTGTGCAGGCGCGAGTGACACCGCCGGCGACGAGCTTACTGCAGTTTCGCCGCGTGTTGACAGTGCTCCGCGTGAGAATGTCACCTGGTGCTCCCATTTGATACTACCGTCGCTGATTGCATCAGTCAGAGCCGCGGGTTTGGTGTCTACCCGCAGATGTGATCCGTCGCGATGCACGGCCGTTACCTTACGTAGCGCATACGTCTGGAGCAGCATGACACTGCCTTCATGCAGCGCATCAAGTGAAGCAGCGGATCCGTCAAATGTGTAGGTGACGCCATCGTCGGTCACGTCGCGAAGCGTATTCTCGAGCGTGGTGCGATCCACAATCACGGTCGCAGGCGTGTAGGTCACATGCACCGTTGCACCTACGACCGTGTCGCTACGCGCGGGGAGCATTGGTGCGTGAGACGTGCGCCCGTCGTTTGTCGACGCAGACGCGACAGCGGATGTAGAAACAGGAGCGCCACCAGATGCACTCGCGTTCGCTGCTGGATCACCGTTCGCGTGCTTGCAACTTGCCATGACAAGTGTACTCACCGTCACGAGCAGTGCGTTCGCCAGAGGGACATACTTGGTCGGCGTCATTCGCGCGGCCGGCCGAAGATGCCGCGAATTACGCCCTTGGCCTTCTCCTTGGCCTGGTTCTTTGTCTCTTCTGTAGCGCCTTCCTTCGCGCCTTGCTTGGCGCTGTCACCCATCTGACCGATCAAATTTCCCTTGCCGCCCTTTCCTTTCAGCGAATCGAGTGCCGAAGCAGCCGCTCCCATACCCGCCATGATATCCGTTTTGGTGTAGCCGGACGGCACTTCGAACACGCTCGGACTTATCGCGCCGGTCCTGATGTTCAGCAGCTCCATCGTCGAAGTACTGCTCGAGCCATGATCGCCGGTCGCCACGCTTTGCGTGACAGTTTTGATAGGCACGCCTTTCCCGATCTTCGTGTACGCCGCGGCCATTTTGTCGGCGTAGGCTGAACTGCCAGCACCGGGTTGCGCACCGCGCGCCATCGGATTGAAAAGTCCCGCAAGCTTCGGGGCGATCCACATGTCAGTCGTCGCGTGTTCCGTCGTGCGACTCGTCCGGCCCAGTACGGAAGTCGTTATCGTGTAACCAGACGTCATGCGATACTTCACGGTTGCGTAGCCCTGAATCGCCTCTCCAGGTCCGAGCGGTTGGATGTCAACCGATACATCGGTGATGTCGGATTTCACCATACCGCCAAGAGCGCCCTGCATAGAGGAGGCGAACCGGGCCATGGAATCGGGATTCATCTCGAAGTAGCTGTGCTTCTCCGGATCCACGATCAATTCCGTCCGTGAGTTGTTGCGCACGATGATGTACGTCCCCTTTCCCATCATGCCACCTGGCATCATTGTCTGATCGATGTCCATCCGCGAATTCCCTCCGGAGAACTGACCGTGCGCCGTCATCATGGTCTGGGCGGGGACGGCGTTTCCACCACCACCCTCCCTTGCTGCTGTCATCCGCATGTCATACGTGAGACCTTGAGCGCCCAAGGAGGGGCAGCCTGACGCAACGGCGACAAGCGCGGCAACACCGTAGGCGATACGAGTCTGCCTTATGTGCATTCTGTACATTGTCATTGACCTTCCCTCGTGGTTTGCTCATGGTTCGCGCGGGCCGTTTGCCATGCAACCTGCCGGCCGGTAGATTAGGCCAAGATCGCGACGGCTCGTTACCGCACTGAGCCAGCGCCGTTACCGCCTCCGGTAACGGCTACCTGGCCGGGACCAGACGGTACGAATACCACGCCGCGCAGGGGGCTCCTGATGCGTTTACGGACTCTCGGCCGTTTCGAGCTCGTGGACGACGAGCCGTACGCCGTGCGCGTGGTAGCTTCGCAGCCTAAGCGGCTCGCACTACTCGCATACCTTGCGCTGGCAACGCCGCGTGGGACGCATCGCCGCGATACGCTCCTCGCGCTCTTCTGGCCTGAGCTGGATGAGGAGCATGGTAGGCTCGCTCTGCGACAAGCGCTTCACGCGCTCCGACGCTCGCTGGGCGATACACAGCTTCAATCGCTAGCCGACGATCAAATCGCACTTACTGGTGAGTGCGACTGGTGTGATGCGGTAGCATTCGATCACGCGATCGGTGACAAGCGTGACTCGGATGCTCTCACCTTGTACGAAGGTCCATTCTTCAATGGTATCTTCATTGCCGACGCGTCACCCGGATTGGAGCAGTGGATCGGGTTAAATCGCGTGCGACTGGGCGACAGCGCACGCGCTGCGGCGATGCGGCTCGGCGTAGCAGCACGCGATTCGCGCGATCTCTTGGGCGCTGTTCGCTGGGCTGAGCGCGCCTGGGCAATTGCTCCTGAGGATGAGACAGGCGTGCGCTTCCTCATGGATTCTCTAGGCCGCATCGGTGACCGTACGCGTGCGCTACGTATTTACCAGTTATTCGCAAAGCGAATCGGCGCCGAGCTCGATGCAGAACCGGACGACGAGACGGAAGCGCTTGCAACCACGTTGCGGTTCGCGCCAGCGGTCGCGCTGATCGGTGATGCACCGGCAGGCGGTAACCCACCAACGATCGCCAGCACCAATCCATCTCTAATTTCGAGCGCCCCGGCAGAATCTCAACCCGACACGGCGCGTTTATCGCAGCCCGCGGAATTGGAAACTGTGCCGAGGCAGGGTTCCGTGCCAGGTCGATCAGCTCAGACCAAACAGTCCCTGCTCGTTAACGGATGGGTACGCACTGCAGCGCTTGCGGTTGCGATTATCGCCGCGGCGGTACTCCCACGCGTGTCGATTTCGGCGCTCCGATCATTCACACACATTCGCGACACGAATGTTGATGCGAAATACCCAACCGACTCTCCACCGACACGGGCGGCTGTCGCGCGGCGTCTGTACGATGAAGGCGTACGCGCATTCTCGGCAAATGCGCCAGTAGCAGCCGAGCAGCTGTTCAACGCTGCGCTCGCGACGGACAGTACGCTGGCAATGGCTGCGTACTACGCAGCGCGTACGGAAATGCTCGAGGACCATCCTACCAATCTGGAAGTCGCGAACGGGTTTTTCCGGCTCGCGAGCAACCAATCGTCAAACGTATCGGATCGAGAACGACTTCTGATCGCCGAGGCGTACGCTGATTTTGGAAATGATCCGGCGCGGCTTGCGTTCGCCGAGACTCTAGCGGTCCGTTATCCGAGAGATCCCGTGGGACAATTCCGGGTTGGATATGACAGAGTCTGGTCAGGTGCTTTCCTCTCGGCGATTGCACCGTTGCGTGCCGCTGTGGTACTCGACCTGGGCAATCCAGCAAACAGGCGCGCTGACTGCGTGGGCTGTGACGCACTCAAGACCGAGATCGTGGCATACCGCATGGCTGACTCGACGGGTGCTGCTGAACGAGTGGCACGCGAGTGGGTTCAACGGGCGCCGTCGCTGCCGGAGGGTTGGCGTGAGCTCGCCGTGGTTCTCGCGGCGGAAGGGCGTTACGCCGAAGCAAAGGCTGCGTATGGAGAGTCCGCCGATCGCAATCGCAATGGTGCTGGGCTTACACGCGATATGGCCGATCTGGCAATCCGCGCGGGCGATTTCAACGGCGCTGACAGGCTTCTTGCGGGAAGCCTCGCGGGTGGCGCTGATCAGCGTCAGCAGGCGTTGTGGCTGTACGTCGTAAGCTTGCGCTGTCAAGGGCGGATGCGGGAAGCGCTCGTAGCAGCGCACGCATTGCGTGTTGGCGAGCGAAGGTCAGGTGTCGGCGCGAACGTTCAGATGTACAGTGCGCTGCCCGAGGCACAAGTTCTTCTCGAAATGACGCGCGCGCACGAGGCGGGAGTCCTTTTCGATTCAATCGGACGCACTGGTGTTCGCGCACTGCGCCCCGGACTGGACGCACGCCATCGAGTCTGGACCGCGACGCTTACGGCGGAAGCACTTGCCGCGCAACACGATACAATGGCATTGGCGCGGCTGATCGAGCCAATCAGGCGCGCGGGAGCAATCAGCGCTTACGGGCGCGATCCCTTGCTGATGCATCACGTTCGGGGATTGCTATTCACGTTGAACGGAGATCTTCCGGGTGCGGCAATCGAATTCCGGCGTGCACTATTCTCCAAATCAATGGGATACACGCGCACCAATTATGACCTCGCTCGGGTGTTGACAGCACTCGATCGACCCGCGGAAGCGATCGCGGTTCTGCAGCCCGCGTTTCGTGGCGCGCTGGATGGATCGAACATGTACGTGACTCGTACAGACTTGCATGAGGCGCTGGCGCAAGCGTTCGATATGGCTGGTATGCGGGACAGCGCGATCGTGCACTACCGCGCCGTTATTTCTGCGTGGCACTTGGCTGATGCCAACCTGCGCGCTCGGCGAGACAGCGCCGCGGCACGCGTGATTATTCTAAGCGTGCATCGCGCGTTGTAGCGAATAGGCGTGGGCCAGCCACACCTCACGGCAGTTCATCCCCCCGCGCCATCCTCACACCAAACACCGCTGCGATCTGATTTCCTTCCTTCGCCTGAAACCGCACCGTGACCTTTGACTTTCCCTGTACCATCTCCGC
>JBDTAW010000319.1:0-8594 GCA_039924445.1 Gemmatimonadaceae bacterium | reverse complement strand
GCTTGTTCGCGTCGAAGTTCGTCGGGTACATCAGGAAACCCTGAACGTTGAACTTGTCGTTGTGCCACTGGACGCTCACTGTCTTGCCCCACGTCGGTCGGACATTTGTATTCGCGTGCGTGATTTGCGTCCAGTGACCGACGGGGCCCGCCCAAACGTCCGGCGCAGTGTTCGACGATTCACGAACGAGCGCGACAGCGGAGCCGTTCGAAGTTGCGGATACTTCTGGAAGCCCACGCGCGCGGCCAGACGTAACGTTTTCGTCAGCCGACCACAGTGCAGCGACGGCTCCTGTATGCGCATCAATAGTCGCGATCTCCGATCCGCCATGCGACGCCATCGTGGCGAGGACGGTTCCCGGTCCAACCCACCTGAAGGAATTGAGCGATACCTTGATGTTCGGCGTGACGTCGCGTGCTGTTCCGCCTGTGGCCGGCACGGTGTAAAGATCGCCACCCGTCGACCCCTGATCGCTCATCAGACCTCCGATGAACGCGATCAGCTTGCCATCGGGCGACCATGACGGCTGTGCGATCTGCATTGTCGGCTTCGCAATCGCCCTCGCTGCTCCTGTTGCTGCGTCGATCGCCTCGAGACGCGCGACCCACCAGTTGTTGTTGCCCGAACCGTTCGCATCGCCCACCACAAATTCTTTTCCGTTCGGCGACCAATCGAACTCGTAGACGTACAAGCCGGGTTTCGAGACAACCTTCATGTTACCGCTGGCGACATCGACTGTGGCGAGATGTTGCCGATCTATGTGTGTGTCCATCACGCCGGTGTCGCGCGGCGTCGCCTGCGTCGGTCCATTCGACTGCTCGGACGGCGACGAGTAGAGAAATGCAATGCGCGATCCGTCCGGCGAGAATTTCGGTCCGTGCACGGAGCCCGGGATCAGTGCGACGCGGCGTACGCCCGCGCCATCAGAATTGAGCTCGAACAGAGCTGGCGTTCCATGTTCAGTGCTGGCCAGAACGGCGATTTTTCTGGAGTCACGGGACCAGATGGCGGCAGAGATGCTTCCAGCGTCGACGCCGGGTAACGTCAGGGACTTCGGCGTTGCCTTTCCGCCTCCACCGGCAAGCATCAGGGCGCCGCGGGAAGAAGGGCCAGAAGCGATCCAGACGAGATTCTTGCCGTCCGGCGACACCGAAACGCTCGAGAAATGCGTAACTGGAGCTTCCGCTCCCTGTCGTTGCGCCTGCAGCGCAGCCGGGATCGAAGCGATCGTGAGCGCCGCAATCGCGAATGCAGCAACGGCGCGGGCGCGCGCCGTATGGCACTCTGACCAGCGCGACGCAGTTTGTAATGAAGCCCCTGGTGTGAACAACGCGAAATCTCCGTGATTGGTTGCCTGCTCCTCAAGGAATACTCGCGCAACCGAGAGACGTTGACGCTGGCCGCCAGAATCCTTCACCCCGCGCCCAGCGACCCCACTTTGTTGCCGCGCGGGCTCTATCCTTGCAACGTAACTCGGATCGTAACGACGACGACTCTGAACTTGGGGTGATTGATATGGACTTGGTAACATGGCTGATAGTCGGATTGGTCGCTGGTGTCCTGGCTTCGTTCGTGATGGGCGGCGGGGCAGGCGGTCTCATCGGCGACATTATCATTGGGATCGTCGGTGCATTCCTCGGCGGCTGGCTGTTCCGTGAGCTTGGAGTCCACACGCCGTTCGCCGGGCTCGGCGGCACCATTTTCGTTGCCTTTATTGGGGCGGTGGTGTTGCTGTTCCTGCTGCGCCTGCTTCGAGGTGGACGAAAGGTGTAACGACTAGAGGCGCGTCGGTTTCAGTACCCTCCGCTTGGTATTGTCAGCGGAAGCGACCAACTCACCATCGTCCGTCCATTCACGGCGCGTGCGATGGATGTGGCTTCGGCAATTCGCTCAATGACCTTCCGTCGGTGACCCGCATGTTCCCGGCTTTCGATCGTCGCGCCAGCCCATGTACCGATCGCGGCGGCGAGCGGAAGGTCACTCGCCCAGTGGACGTTCTGGTACAACCTCGCCAATCCAACTCCGGTTGCCGTAAGATACGACACCGGTCCGACATATCGTTGCAGTCCGGGGTGCCAGTCTGCAGCTTCTCCTGTTAGAGTGGCGGCGAGAGCAAACGCTGCTGCCGTATGGCCCGACGGAAATGCAACGAACGGCCCGTTGCCGTGGTGGAAACCACGACCCCACTCGAATTGCTCCTTCGTGTTGATACCCGGAAGCGCCCGACCCGCAATGCCCTTGCCAATTGCCGTGACCCCTGCGGCGAGGAGGACCGCCTCAGTGATATGAGCTCCAGCGCTTGCAAGCCGTTGAGAGCCGGCAACTTTTCCCATCGCATAGAATCCGGCGCCGAGTATGAATGGCCCAGGACCACCTCCAAACGCAAGTACTTGGCTCGCGCTGCGCAGCTTTTCGTCCTTCTGCCACCGCAGTTCGCGAAACTCACCAGAAATTGGCCTGTCCAGCGGTGCGACAGCGACCGTAGCGAGAATTGCTATGCCGGCGCCGAAAGCGTCGCGTCGCGTGAACCACGGATCTCCGTTGCCGGGGTCTGCGGTTGCTTCAGCTGGTCGTTTTGCGGAGAGCCCGACAGAGTCCGAGCTGTCGGCGACCAACGTACCGGTCCGGGCAGGGTTCCATGCAGTCGAGTCCTGTCCCAACGCGAAGCCAGGCGAGCCGGCTACTGCCAGGCTGACAATGCTTGCTACAGCGATAAGTCGTGAGGTTAGGTCCATTCGGCTCATTCGCTTGAATTAAGCGATTGGGAGACGTGCCACGAGCATGGAACCGCCGAATTAATGAAAATTCTTCATGTGCGTGTTGGAAAAGCATAGGGATTAGGCGACACGGTTACGATGGGAGGACCGCACTCTGACGGGGTTCGCTCAGATCGCTGTATCTTGGAGCTGTGAGCCCGAACTCAACATCAGATGCCCGGGAAGTCGCGCGGGCCCTGGCCGCGCGAAACGTAGTCCTCCGCTACGGCGACGTCGTCGCGCTCGACGGTGCTAGCATCGAAGTCACGGCCGGGACGACTCTGGCGCTTGTCGGCGAGAGCGGCTCGGGGAAGACGACGTTGTTGCGCTGCTTCAACCGGATGGTTGAGCCCGATTCCGGGCATGTGCTGGTTGGTGGCGAAGATGTCCGCTCCGAATCTGTCACCGTCCTGCGTCGACACATCGGTTACGTGCCGCAGAATGGCGGACTTCTGCCACACTGGCGCGTGCTGAGAAACGTCGCGCTTGTGCCAAACCTCCTTGGACTTGAAGACGCAGACATTCTTGCGAGACACGCCCTCGACGTGGTTGGAATGCCCGCGACTACATTCGGCCACCGGTTTCCGCATGAACTCTCTGGCGGCCAGCGCCAGCGCGTCGCGCTCGCGCGTGCCCTGGCCGCGCGCCCCGGCGTGATTCTTCTCGACGAGCCATTCGGTGCACTCGATGCAATAACGCGGTCGGATCTTCACGACGCATTCGAAAATGCGAGGCGTGCATTCTCCGTCACAATGCTTCTTGTTACGCATGACCTGGCGGAAGCGGCGCGTCTCGCTGATGAAATCGCAGTGATGCGCGCAGGGAGAGTAGAGCAGCGCGGAATATTGAACGACCTGTACACGTCACCGTCGACCGAATACGTCGCAGCGTTGCTCGATCGTGCACTGGCAACCTCTGCGCACCTGAAACCGAGATGAAAGTCGCTCACGCGCTTCTCGCGAGTATCATAACGCTCGGCGCGCCGAGCGTCGCAGGTGCGCAGTCGGGTGTCTCCGCCGATTCCACTGCTTCGCAATCCGTAGCACCGGCTGCGACGCAGAGCTCGTCAATCGTTGTAGCATCCAAGCCGTTCGGCGAATCGTATCTGCTCGCCGAAATGATGGCTCAACTGCTTGAAGCGCATGGCTTTTCTGTAACACGTCGACCTGGCCTTGGTGCTACTGAAGTCGCCTTTGGTGCACTGCGCCGCGGGGCGATTGACGTATACCCGGAATACACAGGGACCGGCCTGCTCGCAATCCTTCACGACAGTTTGCCGGACTCGCTTGCGCGGGATCCGCGTGCGGTTTACCAGCACGTAGCGCAGGAATCGGCGCAACGGTACGGTGTCCGTTGGCTTCCACCACTTGGTTTCCAGAACACGTACGCCATTGCCGTGCGCCGCGAGACATCCGAGAGATACAACATTCATTCGCTGAGCGATCTGTCACGGGAGGCTAACCATCTGGTCGCTGGTTTCACCGCTGATTTCATCGGTCGCGCCGATGGTCTCCCTGGTCTCGAGCAAGCTTATGGTTTGCATCTCAAGGCTGTCCGTCCGCTCGCACCAGCCGTCAAGTATCAGGCGCTTGCCGCATCTGGAGTGGACGTTGTAGACGGATATTCAACCGACGGCCTGCTCGCCAAATACGACCTGGTAACGCTGGTCGACGATCGGCATTTTTTCCCTCCATACGAGGCCGCTGCCTTAGTAAGCGCCCGATTGGCGCGGACGATGCCCAGTGCGATCGCAACTTTGACGTTGCTCAGTGATCGGTTGAGCGAGACGCGCATGCGCGCGCTGAACCGGCGAGTCGAAGTGAACGGGGAAGGCATTCCAGGAGTGGCGGCGGCTGCGCTCGCCGATCTCGGTCTTGTTGGTTCATCCCCGGCAGCATCGACGGCAACGCGCCAGACCGGTGACGGAAGCTTCTGGAGCTATCTGTGGCAGCGCCGAGCATCGCTTGGGTCGATGGCACTGCGACACATCATGCTCGTGATCATCGCTCTTGGAGCAGCAGTCCTCGTCGCAATCCCGTTGGGACTTGCGCTCGAACGCGCTCGGGGCGCGGCAGAACCAACGGTGCGTTTTCTCGGCGCAATCCAGACAATCCCGAGCATCGCGATGCTCGCATTCATGATTCCGTTGTTCGGCATAGGTATCATACCTGCGCTCGTTGCACTCTGGCTGTACGCTCTGTATCCGATAGCGCGCAACACATTCACTGGAGTTCGCGATGCAGACTCGGCGTCCGTAGAGGCAGCGGAGGCGCTCGGCGCGACGCCGTGGCAACGGCTCCTGAGTGTGCGACTTCCGCTCGCGGCACCGGTTATAATGGCGGGTGTACGAACTGCGGCCGTGATTACGGTCGGGGCTGCGACGCTTGCCGCGTTCATCGGTGCTGGTGGTCTCGGCGAGCCGATAGTCGCCGGTCTTGCGCTCGCTGATACGCGTATGGTTCTCTCAGGCGCGCTACCAGCCGCCGTGCTGGCTCTCGTAGTTGACGGCCTCCTCGCCGTTGTTGAACGAGTTGTAACACCCGCGCATCGTCGGAATCAACGATGACTGCGGAACGGTCGCCGGAGCTCCTCGAGATCTGTCGCCGTGGTCTTCTCAGCAGCTGACGCGTGCCGCGCGTTGTCGCCAACCTGTCCGTGATTCAACATCGCGACGAGCACTACGCCGCCAATGACGTTGCCTATAATCGCCGGGATCAGAAAACCACCAATCATCGCACCCCACGTCGCGGAGCCGGCGAGCGCAAGATAGAATGCTTCCACTGCACCTGCGATCGAGTGCCGGAATCCGAATGCGGCGATCGGAGCGGTGGTGATCCAGATGTACAGGACCTGTGTTCCGGTGGCTCGTGTGGACGAGACCAACCACGCCATGAGAGCAACGAGCCAGCCTCCGAAAATGGCGCGATAAACCACGAGTCCAAAACCACCGGTGGTTCCTCCTGTTGCAACACCAAGAAGAGCGTGCTGCATCGGGTCACTCAGCAGTGGAGTGTGAGCCAGAAGTAAACCAAAGAGGAAGGCCCCGCCCAGGTTTCCCGCCAGCACAATTGTCCAGAGTCTTAGAACGCGACCGAGCGTTGCACGATCGCGCCGCTCCAGAAAAGGAATTACTGGCTCGAGCGTGTTCTCAGTGAAGAGTTGATTACGTGCCTGCACGACGAAGATGAACCCGAGCGGATAGCCAACTGCAACTGCAAGTGGCGCAAATGCAGGACGCACCCAGAGCGTCAGATAGGCGGCCGCGAGGAAGCTGAACCCGATCGTGAGTCCTGCGGCGATCGATGACCACGCGAGGTCGCGCGCCGGACGCCCCATTTCTTCTTCGGCGGTGACACGGACATTTTCATGAATTTCCGCGGCGGACAGCCGAGTGCCGGTTGCCGGTCCCGTTGGATCGGCTGCAGGCGCGGGCGGCGGCTCGGGTTTCGATTCCGGAACCGCCGGTTCCCGCTTGCGCCGTTCAATCCCGAACCAAGTGCTGACGCCGGCGGACTTACTGGGTTTGCGCATGCACCACTGGATCGCAATTCTGTGGCCGTGTCAGCATCTGCGGCGATCTGTGGTTCAGACTAACGAGCATTCACCGGTCCGGGCCTCCTGACGCCGTCCTGCGTTCTGCCTTACCAAAGCGCCGATGGCTGCCCAATCGAACTGAGATAGTGCACGAGCCATCAGATCAACAACAAACTGATCCGGCAGACGTAGTGGGCCGCTACGAGCGAAGGAGCGATCTTGATTTCATGATAGCGAAATCATTCGTGCACGCCCGCAGGATCCTGACGCGACGCGAGAAACTATTCGTCGGCGTCGCGTCGCGGGATCCGCAGCAGACTGCGTTTATTTGGACGCGCGTTTAGTTTGCGAACCGGGAGTCTTCCGCTGTCTATCATCCGGAACGACGCCGAGCGCAGTGGCAAGGTCCATCTGGTGATCCTGTTCCTGCTCAACGATTCCGCGAAGTACCTCTCCCAGCGCGTACTCCTCAAGTTCTTCGGCCTGCCTGATGCGCTCACGATAGTGCTTTATCGTGTCATCTTCTGCGTGAAGGTCTGCGCGCAGCATGCCCTCGTTGTCCTCTGATACCTCTACCTTGTCGGGGATGTGCGTCGGATACTCACCGAAGTAGTCGAGCTGGCGCGCAATCGCCAGCGCATGGTCCAGTTCCTGGTGCGCGTGGACGGCCAGCTGATCGGCGATGTTCATATACTTCGCGCTATCAAGTTTCTGACTGAAAATCACGTATTGAATGATTGCCTTGTATTCGCGCGCAATGTCGCCTTGAAGGCCGGCAATCAAATCATCCCTGGTAGTCGGACCGGTGGATGTCGCCGTTTTACTGGTGGTCTTCGCCATTGTAGTTCTGAATTTGAGAGGAATTGCATCACACTGATCGCTTACTGATTAGCAGGAACCTTGCCGCGGGCGCGTCGATCCGGCAAGATTGGTGTCGTGCGCGGCAGGGAAGGGTGACTCTGGCCTACGTATCTGCGGCCAGCGCCCTCGACGCTGCTGCGTTGGCGTGTCAGGTCCGTGACGGCAGCCTCCTGAGTGCTGATCCCTTGTGCATGGCGACATGGTCGGTGGAATCGCTCTTGATCTGGTACTGAGGCTCATCCTTGCTGGCGTGGACCGTGTAGCCCTTGAACTGAATCCGTGAGGTGACGACCCGAGTGATATGACCTCGGACCCGACCAGCCTCCGAGTTCCAGCTCACGTGGTCTCCTACCTTGAAAGAGCGCTTTTCAGTCAAAGTCGCCTCCGGCTGCAACGGTTCGGTTCTGACGCGGTGATGCGTTTTGAGATTCAAAGCCTGTTGAGCGGCCGCCCACGAGGGCTATATTTGACACTCTCCGCTGGAATTGCTCCGAGACATCGCGGAAATAATTTGTAAACTTTGCGCAAATGACTAAAACTGGAACTTTCGTGCCGCTAGACGGTGATGACGCGGAATTGAAATACGCCGAGCTTTTCGAGCGTCACAAACAGCATCTGGGCTGGTTGGGAGTCATTGTGATTCTCATCGGAGCCGGTGTGTGGTTTTATGTGCGGTCCGAGTCGATCAAGTCTCAGCGCGCCGAAGCTGCGTTTCAGGCCGCGGTCCAGAGCGTCGCGACCGGCAATATTCCGCTGGCGGAATCGGATTTGAAAAAAGCGATCGTTCGATACGCCGGCACAAACGGTGGCACCGAGAGCTCGATGGCGCTGGCCAGGATCTATTACCAGCAGGGCAAGTTCCAGGAAGGCATAGATGCGCTCAAGGCACCAGCCGCCGACAAGGGTGACATGCAATACGAGGCGAGGCTGCTCCTCGCAACTGGCTATGAGGGGTTGAACAAGTGGCCTGACGCCGCGAAGGAGTATGAGACGGCGGCATCATCGGCGAGGTTCGACGCAGACAAGCAGAGCGCATTGGCGTCGGCCGCGCGAGCCTATCAGGCTGGCGGCGATAAGGCCTCGGCCGCGAAAATATGGACCCAGCTTGTCGCCGATCCAAAAGGCACCTATGCGACAGAGGCCAAGATCCGCCTGGGCGAACTCGAAGCAGCCCCCGCGAAAGCTTGAGGTAGCAACACGCAAGACCGCGTATCAGGCCGTCCGGGAAACCGGGCGGCCTTTTCACATTGTATCCGATAGTACCCGGAATTGATTCGCTCGAGCGCGGAGCCACGTCGAGTGCTGCCTGCAGCCGCCAACCTCCGTAAACCTCCGTAAACCTCCAGCTTGGTTTGGAGCCGGTCAGCGCAGAGCGCAGGTGCGGTGTTGGGCCGGCCGACTTCGGGTTCACGTGATACATGAGATGAACGCTCGATCGAGATC
>JBDTAW010000318.1:0-8448 GCA_039924445.1 Gemmatimonadaceae bacterium | reverse complement strand
GCCACTTAGTCTGGAGATGCGAAGTGGCATCAATAAAGTAACTGTCATGCAACCCGCTCGCGGTGACAACGTCCAGTCTGTAGGCAGGCCGTCCGTCGGCCGTATCAAGTCCGGCAAAAATGACGCGATTGCCTTTTCGCTTGTAGCCGACGAGCGGGCCGTCCATGTCTCCTCCAGCGGCGACGTTCAGTGCCTCGCCAGTGGGAAGGACGCGGGGAGCGGGATCGGCGTGGGATCCCAGCGGGTTGACTGTCCAGGCGAGCCGGCCGTCGTACGCCTGGATCAGGCGACCAGAGTCAAAGGTGATCTCCGTGCGGATGCGAGCGGGTCTCGCCAGGTCGGAGCTCAGGGGATGCGCCGTACCGTCCGAAAACGTAATGCTACCACGGAGTTTCTCCGTTCGAACGCGTTCCAAGTGTGCGAGTCCTCCGCGGCTGGCGATGTTCGCCGCTATTACCTGATCGGCGGATACGGGAAGTCGTGACGCGGCTGCTTGTGCGTTGACCCGCACGCTGCCAACTGCTCCAGCAAGAAACATCGTAACAGCCGCGAGCCCGTTCCATGCGTCTGGTTTTGCCAAGGGTTCTCCGGCGAGAGTGTTCAGTTCACTTGCGTGACGCACGGAGTTCGCGCGCCGGTCCTATGTATCCTGACAGCCAATATCCATGCGGCGGCCGACGAACATACAGGGCGATCGACAATCGACGCAGCGAATGGTGACGCCGGTGCTGTGAGTTGCACGTCAATCCACGAATTACCGGGTAGTATTCAGGAAGCTGATCCCGTGCCGAACCAAAACCACCATCCGGAGATGCAGTCGTGCAAGACCCGTCCGGTGCCGAAGTTCCTCCGCGCGACGACATATCCGGCGATCAACGCATCCGGCGGCGCGTCGTTGCGCTCCTATGGCTAATTCCGGCGCTGTTCAGCGCGACCGTCTCGTACGGCTTCACCCGAATAACCGGGAACCCGGTCGGATTCTGGAACGTATTGGTCATCAACATTCCAATCTGGTACTTCTGGGCGTTCGCGACGCCGGCCATCTTCTGGCTCGGCCGAGTCGCGCGAGTAGGGTGGCCGGTAGCGGCGGGGGCAGTGGCGATTCACCTGATCGCGAGTGTCGTCGCGGCGGTCGCCGACGTTGTCTTCGGAATGAGCATCGCAGCGTTGCTGGGCATCGCGTCACTTGGCGACCACGTGTTTCAGCGCTACCTGATCAATGCGATGTCGTGGCTGCTGACCGGTGTGCTCACCTACTGGGCAGTTCTCGGCGCCGGCTACGCACTCGAATACAACCGCAAATACCAGCGGCAGCGGGTACGCGCCTCACAGCTCACCGCGGAACTTGCGCGAGCTCAACTCTCCATTCTGCGGAACCAGCTACACCCTCACTTCCTGTTCAACACGCTCAATACCGCTGTTTCGCTCGTAAGGGTGGATCGCACGGACACGGCTGTTCGCGTGCTGACTGATCTGGGCGATATCCTGCGGCGCCTGCTGCATAACGCTCCAGACCAGGAGATCCCACTCCGCGAAGAGCTGGCGTTTCTGAGCGCCTACATTGCGATTGAAAAGATAAGATTCGCGGATCGTCTGACGGTGTGCGTGTGTGCGCCAGATGCGGTGATGAATGCGCTCGTTCCCAATCTGCTGCTCCAACCGCTGGTCGAGAATGCGATTCGTTACGGTATCGGTGAGCGAAACTCGCCAGGACATGTCGACGTATCCGCGAAGCGCGAGGGAGGTCAGCTTGTGTTGCAGGTGCGCGACGACGGCCCGGGTCTTCCAGCTGAGTGGAGCGCGAACGATTCGAGCGGCGTGGGGCTGGCGAATACGCAGGAGCGCTTGCAGCAGATGTACGGGCCATTGCACGAATTCCTGATGGGTAATGCATCCAGCGGAGGCGTTGAAGTCACAATCACGATTCCATTCAACAGCGCGCCGTTCCAAGTGGCGACTACGTTAGACGATTTTACGACGGGGACGGCGGTCCATGCGTAAAGTCCGCGCGTTGCTCGTCGATGATGAGCCGATTGCGAATGAGGGGTTGGCCGCAATGCTGCGACGCTGCTCCGACGTTCAGGTGATCGGAGAATGTCGCGATGCGCCGGCGGCTATCGATGAGATTCGACGGCTCGCGCCCGACGTTGTGTTTCTGGACGTGCAAATGCCCGGCTCCGACGGTTTTGGTGTTGTCGGCGCTTTTGAGACGGAAATGTCGCCGATCATCATATTTGTCACAGCGCACGACGAATACGCATTACGCGCGTTCGATGTCGATGCCGTCGACTATCTTCTCAAGCCAGTCTCGGACGGCAGGCTCGATCGCGCCGTGGAGCGGATCCGCCGACAGCTCGCAGTCGGTCGAAGCGACGATCCAAGCGCAGCCTTCGCATCGAATGTTGCCGACGTCGAGCCAATCGAGAGTGGATTCCCTGCTGCGGCTCCGACGATCCCGCAACAGCCCGACGGCGCGAGAGACGAATCGTATTTGTCTCGCCTTACGGTGCGGAGCGGGCGGCGGTCAATGGCCATACCAGTTCACGACATAGACTGGATTGCGGCGGACGACTATTGCGTGAATCTCGTTGTGCACGGGCGGCGTCACTTATTACGCGCGTCGCTTGCATCACTCGAGTTGCGTCTGGACCCATCAATGTTTATCAGAGTGCACCGATCGGCTCTCGTCAATGTGTCTCGAGTCAAGGAATGGCACACTACCCCGCTCCGGCGCCTGGTCCTGGTCCTTTCTGATGATACGCGGTTGCGAGTAAGCCGGAGCAGAAGGGCAAGTTTGCTGGCGAGACTTTCTGACGACTCCGGAGCGCCGGTCGCTGGGTAAGGTGACGTGACTCGATCGCCTTGCTGAAGTGACAAAGGGGACTCAGTATGCTGAGCCCCCTTTGTCACACCTGTCAGGCTGTTCGGCGTCGGTACCTCATTCCCGAGGTAGCCGCGCTTTCCTGAGTAATACGCGGCCGGAAGACCCTGTTACGGCGTTCCTGCGCAGACCTGCGCCGAGACGTAGGTTGGAGCGGCTGTTGGTTTCGTATCCCAGTAGATGCGGGTAGCGAAATTATCCGTTCCCTGAGCACTATTCGCAGCAGCTACGCTGGCTGCATTGATCGAGTACTCAGTCGTCGGGTAGTAGAACCGGCGTGGTACATAGTTCACCACCGCTGCCGGTCCAGCAACGATCGTGGATGGCTGGCATGTCCTGCGCCATTCGGCCCATGACTGCGCACCATCGTCAACCATCGACACCCATTTCTGAACTGCTATCTGGTTCAAGCCAGCCGTGCCGCCAGCGTACACTACGCCCGGCTGAGCCAGGAACGTCGCAATATCGCCAGCCGCAACTCCACGCTGCGTCATGGCGGCGGTGATTCCTGCATTGTAGAAGCCTGCGGCCTGTCCTGCATTCAATCCGCCCATGCCGCGCTGTGCTGCCTCTGCTTCAATGAAGCAGAGCTCGGCATATGTCATGAGATACGACGGATTCTTCTTGTTGGCCGCACTGCCGATCGTTCCGACAGACGTTGCACCCGGCCAGAGGTAGAGGCCGGGACGCGACGCTGTCTTGATGTACGCTCCAGCGGCAGCAGTCGACAACCCGTTTGGCATGCCAAAGTAGCCGCGCGGACCGGATAGTGATGAGTCGGCGACCGGCTGCATCAGTATGGGGACCCGTGGGTCGTTGTTAGCAAACAGGATGTTGGCAAGTGTCCTGGACACCCGGTGATCGTCGCGCGCCACGAAGTTGTCGGTCATCGGGTTGTTGTAGATACCGTCGCCGGGCCATACCAGCTTGGCCATGTCCGCGTTCGAGGTAAATACTCCAGCCGGATCGCTCAACGCGGCCGTCAACTGCGCGTTGGCGGTTGTCGGATCGACATTTACAAGGCGCATTGCGAGACGGGCACGGAGAGAGTTGGCGAACTTCGCCCACTTCGCCGGGCTACCACCGTAGATCGGATCGGCAGATCCGAGCGTGTTGGTTGCCGCGGCTGAGTTCATGTCTGCCGCTGCCTTCGTGAGTGTTGCCAAAAGGCTGGCGTACACATCCTTTTGAGCGTCAAACGACGGCGTCAAACTACCGCCGACGCTATCGCCTGCGAGCGCGGCAGAATACGGAATCGCACCCCAGGTATCCGTCAGGTACTCGAAGTCCCAGGACAGAAGGACCTGCGCTGGTCCATAAGTACCGGGCTGTTTAAGCGCCACGCCGGCTTGCGCGACGCCTTTGAGATCCTTCATCTCGCCTGGATACGTTCCGTTCCAAGTTCCCTGTGTTGAAGCAGGGTCCAGGCGTGCGTAGCGATCTTCGTCCGGATACTGGGCTTCTGCCCAGTGTTGAGCAACGAATTCCGTCTGGCGCAGGTCGAATCCATTACCCACGAAACGCGCAGTCGACAGGCGCGCCGCGTTGGTAAATACGGGGCCCGATGGTGCACTCGACGGGTTATTTGGATTGGTGTTGAGATTGGTCAGGCTGTCGTTGTTGCAACCGACAACTCCGGCGGCGAGGACAAGCCCCGCCACACATGTGATTTTAGTGATATTCATGATTTAGAGTCTCCGGTGGCGGTTATGGCGTGATGCGGAGATTGAAACCGAGGCTCCGCGTCGTCGGAAGCGCCGCAAACTCTGCCCCCTGGTAGTTACCCGTTGTGTATGCGAATTCAGGGTCAATGTTGGGAACCTTTGTGTGCGTCCACAGGTTGCGACCGACGAACGCTATATTTGCGCTCGAAACGCGCAGGCTGCGAGTGAACGAAGCCGGAAGGTCATACCCAACGCGAACCTCGCGAAGTTTGACAAAGCTGTCGTCGTACAGGAACGCTTCTCCGTTCTCGAACAGTGACTGGTAGTAGAGTTCAGACGTCGTCCTGACCGTGTTCTCTGCACCGGTGGCCTGATCGATTCCCTTGATTACGAGGCCAGGGTTATTCCAGTCGACCTGGCGTCCGTTGATGCTGCTCGCGAGCACACCGGTATACTGACCGAACATGTTCGTGACGGAGTAGATATTACCACCGCGATGGAAGTCGAGCAGCGCGCTTGCGGTAAGGCGTCCCCAGCGTACTTCGTTGTTCCAGCCGCCAAGCCACTTCGGATTGACGTTGCCAAGTACGCGCCGATTGCCCGCGTCGTTCTGCGGCAAGCCGTCGCTGAGCAGCAACTCGCCCGTGGCAGCATCACGCTTGTACGGGGTTGCGAAGATTGCTCCATAAGGCTGTCCCACGCGAGCTTCTTCGTTGATCGTCCACGTCGAACCAATGACGTAGTTGTTGACGCCCGGATACAGCGTAACCAGTTTGCTGCGGTTGGCGGAGTAGTTGAACGTCGACGTCCACTGGAAGCCAGAGGCTGTCTGAATCGGGATGATCGTGAACAGCGCCTCGACACCCTTGTTCGTCAACTTGCCGGCATTGAGCGACGCGCCTGTAAATCCGGTCTCCGCCGCGAGGCTGAGGTTGACGATTTCATTCGTCGTCGCCTTGGCGTAGTACGTCGCGTCAAGTGTAGCGCGATTGTTGAAGAATCCGAGCTCAAGTCCAACTTCGCTGGCGTTGGTGTTCTCGGGCTTGAGTGTCGGGTTCGCGCGGGTATCCGTCAACGTGTACTGAGGCAGGCTTCCAAACTTGTTGGCATTACCCACGTACGTCGTCGCGAGCTGGTACGGAGAAGCGTCGTTACCGACGTTCGCAATTGACCCGCGAAGCTTGGCGTAACTCAGCACCCGGTTCTTGAGGAACGGAGCCAGATCGGTCAGCACCAGCGACGAGTTGATGGATGGATAGAAGTACGAATTGTTTCCTTTCGGCAGCGTCGACGACCAGTCGTTGCGGCCCGTCACTTCCACGGTCCAGATGTCGTTGATTGTGAACGACCCGGAGCCGAAACCGCTGTTCGTTTGGCGACGCTCGAGGTATTCATTGACCGTCGGCGACTTGGCCGAGTTCGAGACATTGTAGATACCGCTCGCGAGAATTGCGTCAGTTGCAACGCTTCCCGAGTTGTAGGTCGCATAGCGGCGATTTGCACCGACGGTAGCATTCAGATGCAACCAGCTGTTCGCCTTCTTGTCAGCAGTCAGGAGCAAAGCTGAATTGTTCTCGTTGCTGCGGTTCTGGAAGTGAGTAAAGGCGCCGTTGTACGCGAGGTCATCGTAATTCAGATTGCCCGCGCCGTAGTTCTGGTCGATGTTGTAGCGATAGTAGTCGGTCCCGGTATTGGCCGTTGCGTTGAGCCAGTCGGTCACCTTCCACGTCGCAGACGCGCTTCCGATAATACGATCGCGATTGTCCGATTGCGGGTTCTGATACTGAATCCAGTATGGGTTGTTGTGATAGTTGCAATTCCAGTTGTACTGCCCATTACAATCGAACGTCTGGTCAGCACGCGGCTGGTAATCCTTGAGCGCGTTCATATCGACCTGGCGACCAAACCAGACGTACAAGCCTTCCAGAATTCCCTGGTTGTAGCCAACGCCGGCACGATTATACGCCTTGTTGGAGACGTACTGAACATTCGCCGAAGTGCTCAACCGACTGCTGACCTGGAAATTCCCGGCCAGACTGCTGGAGAACTTGCGGAATGTGTTATTTGGAATAACACCCGTCGTATTGTCCACACCTGCAGAGAGACGACCGGTTGCGCGCTCCGTCCCGCCGCTGAACGCAACGTTGTTGGAGAATGTGCTGCCAGTCTGGAAAAAGCTGCTGATATTGTCGGGATGAGCAACCCAAGGGATTGGCTGCAACACGCCGTTCACTACCGGGCTCGTGAACTGTGTGCACGGGGCCGTCTGATCATATGCAGATGGTTTAACCGAAATTGGGTCCGTGCCATTAGGGGTGCCGGCAACGAAGATGCAGCCCATCGTGCGGCCGTCCAGCCGGGGCCCGAAGCTCTGATCGTTGAAGTCCTGCACGCCACCGCCTGCACCATCGACAAACTGGAACTCGCCTGCCGCTCCCTGTCCATACAGATTCTGGAACTTGGGGAGAATTGAAGGCGTATCCCACGTATAGTTGGACGTGATGGATGTTTGAATGCCGTTGGCACTTGCGCTACCGCGCTTGGTCGTGATGAGTACCACGCCGTTCGCACCACGCGATCCGTAGATAGCTGCTGCGTTCGGCCCTTTCAGGACCGTCACAGTCGCGATGTCATCCGGATTCAGATCGTTGATCGCACTTCCGAAATCCATTCCGCCGTTCGGGCTACCGCCGCGAGCTCGGTTCGACACCGGTGTGCCATCAACGATGAACAATGGATCGTTGTCGCCTGTGATCGAGTTGGCCCCGCGGATTGTGATCTTCGTCGATCCGCCCTGAGTGCCAGAACTCGTTATCTGCACGCCCGATACCTTGCCCTCAAGCTGGTTCACGACGTTGTTGTCGTGCGTGGCGTTGAGTTCGTCGCTTGTTACCGTCTGTATCGCAGTGCCGAGCTGACTCTTCTCCTTCACTACACCGAGTGCAGTAACCACAACGCCTGAAAGGCTGGTGGCATTGGCCGTAAGGCTGAAGTCCTGCTGAATCATTCCACCGCTGAGCTTGATCGTGACACTCTTCGGCGAATATCCGACTCGCCGAGCAGTGAGAGTCACCGTTGCGCCATTCATTCTGGTGGCTGGGACCGTGATTGTGTAGACACCTTGATCGTTGGTGTAACCACCAAGACCGAGCGAGCCAACCGTCACGCTTGCAGCGGTGAGAGGACCGCCAGACTCTGTTTGGACGTGTCCTGTAATTGTGCCGCTTTCCTGAGCGGCAGCGGCGGTGGCAACCATCGCCAGCGCTGCTGTGACTGATGTGATGCGCTTAAGCAACCTGAGCATGTGTCCTCCAGGGTTTCCCCTGATGGGTGTGATCTGACCACACAGACGAATTACGACGATGGGAACTAGTCATTCCCGAGCTCGCTCCTCTTTGAATGGGTGACTAAACGCCAAATCGGGCCGACCTTCGCCAAGGAAGGAGAGCCTGAAATGGTCCCTAACCGGTTCAGGTTAGGGCTGGGCGCGGGTCATGTCAACGCAACTTTGCGCCAAGGCGTCGACTATTCGTGTGGGTGTATGCAAGTCATTCACAACGACAGTCACTCCATCAGCTGCAGACAGCGTCAACCCGGCGATCCTAAAAATTACTGTTGTTAATCATGCTGCATCCTGAATCATGGGCAAGTAGACACTGTCTAAAGAACTTATATGTACGATAGCGTGCATAATTTATTGAATGTATGTGCGATTGTGTACGCTGAAAACAGAAAAGGCCGCGGAACGAGATCAATTCCCATTCCGCGGCCTTCGCTGGAACTTGCTGCCGGCGCAGGTCGCTTAGAACTTCACCGACGGCGCATCCTGACTGGACCCCGGTGCATCGTAATATGTCCGCGCTTTGGCACCGGTCACCTTTGCCGTGATCGCTTGCGGAAATG
>JBDTAW010000317.1:0-4411 GCA_039924445.1 Gemmatimonadaceae bacterium | reverse complement strand
GCCGTTGCGCTTGCCTCCACCGTGCGGATGTTTTCCGTGAAATGGGCGGCGATTATGTTGTGGCTTTCTGTCGTCACGTTTCCTCTCGGTTGCGATCTCGTCCGTTGACCACGGTCGGTCGAGAAGTTCCTGAAGCTCGTCCAATGTATCGGCCTTCACGGCACCGCGCTGCCCGCGCACCACCGTGAAGCGCATCGGGCGGTCGAGCTCGGGAAGCTCGGCTTCGCTCAGCGACCGGGCAATTTTCTCCGGCAGGCGCAATCGGGCCACCCCGAAGCGCGATCCGTCAGGTCGCTCCTCGACATCATAGTCGATCCACGCTTCGCGATCGCGTACAAGCACCACGTCCGGCAGCAACGCCAGTAGCGAACGCTCTTCCGGCGATACAAAATCATCCGGGTTCACGGTCAGCCGAGCGTTCCGGAACTCCTCGACAGAATTGACGTCTGCCAACTGAGCCTCGTACAGCGCTGTCAGCTCGTCAAAGCCGAGTCGCGGAGTGGCACCTCCGGACCGTCGATATGCTTCCCGCACTTCATTGATTGGCGCGTGATTTCGCTTGATCGATACCTGCCGCGCCTCCTCGCGCGCCGTGGCTTCGGCCAGGATGTGCCGAGCTTCGGCGGCGATTTCGGGTGAGAACTCCCGCACCGCCTCGACTTCGCGATCCAGCTCGAATCCGAAATACTCTACCCTACTCATCAGCACAAGTTGATCGTGCTTGCGATGGGGATCGTACATCAGTTGGGGTTTGCTGCGCGTCGCGTACTTGCGAATCAGACTGTCGGGAATCTGCGTTCCTTCGATTCCCGCGCGTGGTTCGCCGCTCTTGCCGGCGAAGTACCGCAACGTGCCGGCTATGGCGCCCCAGCTTCCGCAAACGCTGGTCTTCGACACGCGCGCGTTCCCGCCATCGCGCGTCTGTTCGTCAATCACAAGGTCGAACGGCATCGTCCGCGCGAGCAACTCGGCAAACTGCTTGTATGTATGATCCCGCGCGAATGCGAGCTTCGCAGGCAGCGGCATCGCGAGACTGCGATACACGCTGGCCGTCCCCAGTGCGGCATCCTCGATCGATTTCACCAGCACGCCACGACGCTCGGCCCATTCCGATATCGACTCGTCGAACTGGTGTCGCGGGAGTCCGTACACCTCTCCAACGAAGCCGCACTTCTTGAGCGCTTCTGCGTAAATGTTATACGCGGTAAGGTGATCACTACCTGCAACGACGAGTCCATCGAGATCACGCTCCTCACGCGTCATGCGATGCAGCGACTCGATGCCGCTTATTACAGCAACAAATGGAACCAGTTCATCGTCGGCATTTACGAGCAACTCCGCCCACACGCGATCAACCGGTAGCGCCTCGACGGCCTTGCCGTACGTTGTGAGCTTGCCGTTTTCGACAATTCCGCGATCGTCCAGTAGCGCGAGCGCCTTGCGATAGGAAACGCGATCCAGCGGTACGGGAAGATCCAGCGCATCCGCGCGCACGCCGAGCGCTGCGCAGGTAAGCGCGACGCGCTCGGAGTCACCAGCGAGCTGAAATTCCGGCGCGGTTGGTTGCAGCGATTTGAAATCAATTGCTCGATCGCTCAGAATAAAAACGCGACCGCCATCCACTCTGCCGTGCACTCGTCCCGCCATCTGCAGAATTTCATTGCTGCCGAGGTGCAGTTTGCTGAGTACGTTCTTGCCGCGCTCGATGATGTTGGTGAACCGCGTGTCGTCGATCACCACGGTATCGAGCCCGCTCACGTTGAGCGCGCTCTGACCGGCGGCCGTCATCGACAGTACGTAAGGTTTTTTCTCCGTCCCTTCGAGAAAGGGGCGGATCACACGAATCGGTTCGCCGCCGTGATAGAATGCCGTGTTGATTTGCGGAAAGAGCGAGTGCACCGTTTCAGCGACCTGCTCGACGCCTGCACGTGTCGGAAGGAAGACACCGACGCCGCGCTTCTCCTTGAAGACAGCACGAAGGAACTTGTCATCGAGAAATTCGAGCGGGTCTCTGTTGATAACCTTCACAGTTGCGGCCTTTGCCGGATCGAATGCGCTGCTCTCGATCACCGACGCCGAACCCAGATACTCCGCGTAGAACGACGGATCGACCGTCGCCGAGAGCCAGATATAGCGGCACCCCACGCGCTTGCCGAGTGCGAGGCACAGCTCGAGCTCGGCGGATGTCTGGTGAATCTCATCGACGATCAGCGTGTCGGTGGCGCGGATGTCGTTGTCCTGAAACCAGCGTCGAGCGATGCCCGTTGTAACGATGA
This sequence comes from Gemmatimonadaceae bacterium, assembly GCA_039924445.1. Taxonomy (GTDB): domain Bacteria; phylum Gemmatimonadota; class Gemmatimonadetes; order Gemmatimonadales; family Gemmatimonadaceae; genus Fen-1247. The sequence goes on along the minus strand of JBDTAW010000317.1, from coordinate 2,135 downwards.
TGACATTCCAAGTCGGAGTTTCCGGAGTGGCCTCGCGTTCCCGATTGACGACCCCAACGCGCAGCGATTTCGTCTTGAGAATCGTCTCGGCGATGGATCTGATCCCAAGCGTCTTTCCAGTGCCCGTGCCAGCGACAATACCGAATCCAGCACCACTTTCTGCAAGCTGGCGGATCTGGTCCCCATGCTCACGCTGGAGCACGGTATCGAGATGCAGCCCGAGTGCGAGTTCGATCGTCTCGCAAGCCGCACGCGTTGGAGCGATGACGATTACTCTTCCTTGCGGAAGATCAGCGGCGAAGCTGTTGCGATCTGGCGGGAGGTAGCGGTCCTGAACCGCGCGTGGAGTCGTCACTGATTGGAAGATATCAGGGCTACTGGCACGCGCTCTCCAAAATCCGGATCCCGACGCGTTGGAACCTCGAGATCTGGGCGGCCCTCAATATCCGAGCATTTGGCCGAGATACGACCACTCCGAATTGAAGAACACAATTGGCGAATACTCGCCTGCGCGACTGCTAGGATCATTTACTGCCATGACTCTCCCCATCTGTATCACGTACAGCGCGCGCGGCGAAAGAGGAACAGCGGCTTCGGGATTTGTCGCATGGATGAGCGAATCGAGCGCCTCTCTTGCGCGTTTACACCTGCTGTCGTCCGCGACTAACCTAACCTGAGTTGCCGGAACGGCAGGTAGATGCAATTTCGATCGGAGACCCGCATACTCTGCGGATCCTGTATCGGCAACCTGCTTGACGTCCCGTGTGATTGACGCGCTAACGGAGTCTGCCGCGCGGCAAGATTGCGCCAGAACAGGCTGAGAAAACACAAGTGAGCCGGTCAGCAGTGCAACTGCTGCGGCACTCCGCTGCAATCTTGACGACGCGAGACCGCGATTTGGATCCCGCGAAAAGCGACGCTGCGAATGCATGGGCTTACCTCAATGATGGGCGTAAAAAAGGACCCTCGCGGGCCCTTGGTATTACCAGCCGGACAGACTTCTAGCGACGCGGGTTGAACGATGCGAGCGCGAGTTGCATCGCCTGGCGACCCGACACGTCATTCTCGACGTAGAATTCTGTCTCCCACGGTTGATCGGGGAGATACTCGTGGCGAAGCGGCGCTGATGGCGTTGCCTTGCTTGGCTTGAGCTTCTTGTTGGTAGACGGCGCTGGACGCTCGGACTTCGGTTTTTCCAGCTTGGTGAGCGTATCAGAGCGGACTGTCGTCGGATGCACCGGTACGGGTCCTGGCTCACTCGCAAATGCTGCAACTGGGAGCGCGATCGCGAAGATCGCTCCAGCAACAGCCAGCGTGGTGAGGTTTATCCGGGCCATGGTTTGAATATACCAGGATTTTCCCGATTGGCTACATCCCGGGATTCCGGGAAAAGGGGCCCTGAAAGGTGGCCCGATCCCCCGAGCAGCCCGCGGCGCGCCAAACGGCGCGCCGCGGCATCAGTCGCCGAACGAGACCCCGGTGGCCCGAGCGGTCAACACTGCGTCGTGAGTCGGATCCACGCGTTTCTGCTCGCGAAGAGCTTCCTCTATAGGTATGGTCACGATATGTGGGGACTGGAGGGCGACCATATGCCCCCACTTCCCTTCGGCAACCGCCCGAACTGCAGCACCGCCAAACCTGGTCGCCAGAAACCGATCGTATCCGGTTGGCTGGCCGCCGCGCTGAAGGTGGCCGAGCACCATGGAACGGGACTCCTTGCCCGTCCGCTCCTGGATCAACTCCGCCAGATGTGCTGCCACTCCGCCGACGCGGACAGCCTGACCCGGCATGGACGCGCCCAGCACGCCCGCAGACTCGCCGATGGCGTGCGCGCCTTCCGCAATCACAACAATCGAGAAATGCCGCCCTGCAAGGCTGCGCGAGACGATCTTCTCGCACACACGATCCACGTCGTACGGAATCTCGGGGATCAGAATCACGTCGGCCGAGCCCGCGAGGCCAGCGTGCAGGGCGATGAAGCCGCTATCGCGACCCATCACTTCGAGAACGAAGACGCGATCGTGTGACTCGGCCGTCGTATGAAGCTTGTCTATTGCCTCGAGCGCAGTATTCACTGCTGTGTCGAACCCAAACGTAGTGACCGTCCCGCTGACATCGTTATCGATCGTCTTGGG
>JBDTAW010000316.1:0-22216 GCA_039924445.1 Gemmatimonadaceae bacterium | reverse complement strand
ACGTTCCTCATCGAGAACGGCAAGGTCACTCACTCGATCAAGAATTTCCGGTATAACGAATCGCCAATCTTCATGCTCAACAATGTCGAAGCATTCGGTACGCCGGTGCGTGTGAGCGCAAGCGAAGACAGCAGCCCCGGCGGCGCCATCATCATGCCGCCGCTCAAGATTCATGACTTCAATTTCACCAGCCTGAGCGACGCCGTTTAGTACGAAGTAATCGCGGAGCTTCAAACGCACGTGAAACGGTGTGGCGCGGATACCAGCGCCACACCGTTTGCAAAAAGCGTTGTCGCGACGGTGGATAAGGAAACCGTAGTGATATGCCACTAGTCGGCGGGTTTCGATTTCGCTGGACGCCCGTGCTCCGTCGAAGATTTGCGTTTCTCTTTTTCTTCGGCGGTTTGCACAACCGTGTTTGCACTCGTATTTTGCGCGGCCTTACTAGCTAGTTTCCCGTCACCCAAAGCCGTAACTCCAGACGCGATACCCTTCGACACGGCCATCGTCGAGGTGTCCATCGGAAGCGTCGCTACAACGGTGATGACGGCCACTTTCGCTTGCGGGATCGTACGTCTGCCTCTCGCGCAAGTGCTGGCAATTGCCGAGCTACCAGCAGCTAACGGCTCGACCGGATACGTGTCGACGGATTCGCTATCGTCAATGCTGAATACGCCAATCGCCGTCGATTGGGACGATCTCACAGTCACGATCACCGATGACGGCTCGCTTCCCGTCAGCGAACGCGTTGCGCGCGAGCAGCGCCGTGTTCAATTCGACGCCATGCGTTCACAATCGCTTACGCACAATGCTACGCGAGCGAGTACGACGAATCTTCCGAATGGCATCATACTCGATTACGCCATCGGTGCAGTCAACTCGCCTGGCTTGTTCGAACCGTCCGTTCGCTTCGCGCTTGGCACCAGCGTCCTGGGCGGTGGCATCGATGTCGACTGGGCTCGAGCGCGGAGTTCAGGACAATCTTCATTCCTCTGGCAACGAAGCTGGTTGGAGAAGCCGCTCTTTCGTGACGTACACTTGGGGACGATACAGCTCGCTGACATGGTGGTCGGGCAGGGTATATCCATCTCGAGCGAGCCTCCGAATCGCGACGAAGACGCAACGCCAATCCTGCTTGCGGGAAGTGCTGCGCCTGACTGGCAATTGGAAGTGTACCGCAACGACTTGCTGATTTACACCGGGCTGGTCGACGCAGCCGGCAGATACACCATACCCGTACCTTCCTTGCGCGGCATCAACCGACTTGTAGTCGTCGCGTACGGTCCCCGTGGTGAACGCCGCAGTACCACGCGCTACGTCTCGATCGGCGATTCGATGCTCCGTCGAGGTACCGGCGCCTTCGATCTGGCGTTCGGGCGTTGTATCGATGCGGAATGTAGCCATGCCGGGCGCTTGGATTTGCGCTACGCCCCGTTTGGCAGCGTAACCGTGGGCGCCGGCATCAGCGCGCTCTACCGCCGTGCCAATCCATTGCTTGATCCGTCAGCACTATTCGCGGTGCGATTGCGCGATGACATCAGCACTGTCGTACACACAAATAGTCGCGGGACCGTTATCCAGTCGCGCTACGCTCCTTCTGACGCGTTCGAACTGGAAGGGACGTACGATTTCGCCGCATTAGAACATGCGAAGCGAGATACCCCAGTACACAACGCCTCCGCTCGCATCACCGCGGTATGGAGATCGAAATCGCTACCGATTATCACCGGCGAGTTCGATGTCCCGCGCTCCATCACGCGTGATCCGCCGCGTCTAATATTTACATCGTCGTTCGACCTCGGTAGTGCGTACATTCGGACACTCGTCAGACTATCCAAACCGTCCGCCTCGGTATCGCCGCGATGGCCGGTTGGTGCGTACGTCGATTTACCGATGCCGTTTCTGTCACCGTTCGTTCGCATGCGTGGCACCATTGGCACGCAGTTCTCCGACGAATCGTCGCTATTAGTTGCGTTGCCGATCGCGAATATCGCACGGATGGAGACCGGAATTTCGTGGATACCAGGTGTCCGTGCACCACAGCTCGCGTTGTCGATCGGCATGCAAGCCCGCGGAGTCCGCTATGACGCGCGATCAATTGCGTCCGGCCCATCGACGTTCGCCAGTCACGAGATAAGTGGATCCGTCACTGTTGCAGACCTGCGCGGGCCGGCCGTTTCAGTGATAGACCTATCTGCGAGTCCGTCGCTCGGCCGCTCTGCCATCGCCGGCTACGTGTTCATCGACGCAAACGGCAATGGTGTACATGATGACACCGAGCCTCTGTTACCAGGCGTCGTTGTCAACACGGCGTCAATTACCGCTGAAAGCGATTCCGCTGGCCTGTACTATTTGCCCGACGTTACGCCGTTCAAGCCGGTCGTTCTCGTCGTAGACCAGCTCACACTCCCAGACCCCGCGATGCACACTCGAGCGATCAGAGTCGTCCCGTTGCCCAACGGAGTGACACGCGTCGATATCCCCGTTCCCGTTGTAACATCGCAATCAACCTCAGGTGGCGCCACCGGCGTTTACTGGATCGCGCAACACGCGCAGTGCGGCGACTCGCCGACCGTCCATCGCGACCACCTCAAGTCCCGCGCCGCGAACGCGAACGCGGTCGCCAACCCGCGGCAATCTCCCGAGTCGCGCGAAAACGAAACCGCCAAGGGTCGACCAGTCGCCTTCCGGGATATCCAGGTCGTAGCCCGAGCGCGCGTCGATGAGCGATAACTCGCCGGCAAGCTCGAGCACGCCATTCATCTCAAGGGAAGTGCGCGCCGCCATGTCATACTCGTCAGTAATGTCGCCCATCACTTCCTCGACCAGATCTTCGATCGTTATGATACCAGCGGTGCCGCCGTATTCGTCGATCACCACTGCCATGTACGCGCGCGTGCGCCGCAGATCGTCCAGCACTCGTTCCGCAGCCCTGCTGTCGGGCACGTACAGAGCCTGACGCATCAATTCGGGGAGCACGAATGTCGAACCCGGCTCGCGCAGCCAGAGATCCTTCGCAAGGAAGACACCGACAATGTCGTCGAGCGTCTCGCGGTAAAGCGGGTACCGGGAATATCTCTCTGTCCGCAGAATCTCCAAAACTTCGGCGTGCGTCGAATCGATATCGATCGCGACAACTTCGGTCCTTGGCCGCATTACATCGTGCGCGCGTTTCTGCTTGAAGTCGAAAACACCGGCCAGCATCGCGCGCTCAGATTCATCCAATTCCCCGTGTGCGTGCGAATGCATCACGAGTGTCCGCAATTCGCCGGGCGAGTGGGCCGGAACGTCGTCTTCTACGGCGGTGGCCATCCCGACGGCGCGACCAACCAAATTCGTAATCGCGTTTACAACGATCACGAACGGCGTCAGAATGCGGGCAATCAGCCGCACGACCGGAACCGCATACTTGCGCGCAAGCTCCGGGTGCTCACGGGCGACGGCCCGCGGTACGAGCTCGCCCAATACTATATGAAGGAGTACAGCCAGAGCGAACCACGCCGCTCCACCAACCACCCCCAGGCCAACAGCAGCGAGTGAGCTTCCGATCCGCGCAGCCGTTGTCGAGACGATCCTACCGTTTTCTCCGTCTACGGGCACGTTCAACGCCGCCTCGGCGGCCGCAAAAATTGCGCTCGCCAACACCAGGGCCACGATCCACGTCAGACGGCTGGCCCAGCCGGCGTCCCAGCTTTGAATTGCAGTTTCTATCGGCATTCCCCCGCGAAATTTACCGAAAAGGATTCACCGACTGGGCCCGCATCGTCGAACGCTCGTCCGGATGACGACGCGCCTACCTCCGGCGAGGCGTAAATCACGTCGCCCCGCCCCGTTCGCGCTGCGTCACGTTGCACTATGGGCAGCAGCGTCGTCAAAGTATTGCAAAATGCAATACCGCACTCCGCAATCCACTCCTGCGCTTGCCGCAGCCCACAGCCGTCAGCTTTCGGTTCGCCGCATCCTGGGGTGGGTTTACCTTGCGCGGCTCTCTACGGCTAGCGCCGTGTTCATCGCCGCAGTTTACTCATGGCAATACGCCTCCCGCGAGGACACCCTTCTCGCGTCGCTTCTGTTTGCGGCGGCCATGCTGTTCACAGGCCTGTCGGCGATCTATACCCACGTCTACAGACGGTCTATCGCGACGGCAGTGCTCTACGCACAGGTCGTATTCGACGTGACCCTCGTCACGGTCATGGTACACCTGACATGGCAATCGACATCCTCACAGTTCGCGCCTCTTTACATACTCGTAATCGCGGTGAGCGCGCTGCTTCTTCCCGCCCGCGGTGTGCCACTGATCTCAGCGCTCGCCATCCTCCTTTATGCGGGCGAGGTTGTTGTCGTCCGCGGCGCCCCGGTCGGCCTCGGCATCTTTATTCAGTTGGCGATTTTCGCAATCGTCGCGCTCGGTAGTGGCTACATAGCGTCCAGGCTTCGAGCGCAGAGCGCCGGCTCCGAAGCCATGGCAGAAGAACTTGCGCGCTTCCGCTTGCATCAGGGTGAAGTCGAACGGCTCCATCTCCGCGCAGAACGATTGGAAGCGGTCGCTGAGCTCGGCGCTTCGATGGCTCATGAAATAAAGAATCCACTGGCATCAATCCGCAGCGCCGTGGAGCAACTCTCACTCTCCGCCAAGGCGTCGGACGATGATCGAATGCTCAGTTCACTCGTCGTGCGCGAATCCGATAGACTCGCCCGTCTGCTGACCGGATTTCTCGACTTCGCGCGGGTCGATGTGCCATTCACGCGGAAGCTCGATTTGCTGGGTGTTGTTCGGAACGCAGCCGACCTGGCTTCATCGCACCCGTCCCGTCCCGCCGGCTCGCACGTCGAATGCGATTTTCCGCGCGGTACACTCGACATTGTTGGCGACGAGGACATGCTGCATAGGGCGTTCTTCAATCTCGTGCTAAATGGCTTGCAGGCATCTCCACCAGAAGGTGTCGTCCGTCTTGAGGCAGCGACTCTAATGCCACAGCAACTCGATTGGCGCGCCGCCGCATTTGAAAGCGGAGCGATTGCGGTGCGCGTTATCGATTCCGGTCCCGGTATCGCCGAATCGATCAAGTCGAAACTGTTTCACCCATTTTTCACCACCAAGCCCGGCGGCAGCGGGCTTGGATTGGCAATAGTCCATCGGGCAATCGAAGCTCACCACGGCGTCGTCGTTGTCGATGGCGACAGCCGCGGTGCTAGGTTCACCGTCCTCTTTCCTCGCCCATGAGCCCAAACGCCGCGGGTCCGAGTGTCCTCATCATCGACGATGAGCAGGGCATTCTAGAAGTCATCCGTATACTCCTTACGAACAACGGCTTCACGGCCCACATTGCGCGTGGTGGTCGTGTTGGCATCGAGCAGATCCAAACCCTCGGTCCGGATATCATCATAAGCGATATCCGCATGCCCGACGTGAGTGGTGCAGAAGTCCTCTCGGCGGCGCGCGCCGCGAACCCGGAAACTCCTGTCATCCTCATGACTGCGCAGGCAACGCTGCAATCCGCCATGCATGCAGTCAATGAAGGGGCATTCTACTACATCCAGAAACCGTTCAGAAACGACGAGCTGCTGGCAATCGTACATCGCGCCGCCGAACATCGTGCGCTACGCGTGGAGAATCGCACCCTTCGTCAGGAGATTCGCAAGCGGGATCGGGAGAACTCTCCGATCGGGCAAAGCGGAAACTGGCTGGCGGTGCTCCAACTCGCCGCGACCGTTGCGCCGACCGACTCCACGGTGCTACTGCAGGGAGAGTCCGGTACGGGCAAGGAAGTCGTCGCGCGCTACATCCATGAAATGTCGGGCAGGACCGCGAAGCCGTTTCTGTCTGTGAACTGTGGCGCGCTGCCCGAAAGCCTGCTCGAGAGCGAGCTATTCGGACACATCAAGGGCTCGTTCACAGGTGCCGTGCGGGACAAGACGGGACTCATCGCCGCAGCTATGGGTGGCACGTTCTTCCTGGACGAAGTCGGCGAAATGACACCGGCAACGCAGGTCAAGCTGCTACGAACTTTGCAGCAGCGCGAAGTGCTGCCAGTCGGAGCTACTGAGCCTGTGCCGGTGGATGCGCGCATTATCGCTGCGACCAACCGCGACCTCGAGCGGGATGTAAAAACGGGGCAGTTCCGTAGCGATCTCTATTATCGGTTGAACGTGATTGCGATACACCTACCGCCACTGAGGCAGAGACGGGAAGACATACCGCTCCTGGTTCATGCATTCCTCGCGCGCGGGAAGGATCCAAGCAAAACGGTAAGCGCCGACGCAATGAGCGCGATGTGCGAATACGACTGGCCGGGCAACGTTCGCGAACTTGAGAACGCACTTGAGCGTGCCACCATCGTTACGAGCGGCTCAATCATCACGCCTGATGCGCTCCCGGAGCGCGTGACTAGTCGATCGGGTGAGCATCTGGTTCGCGAAGTGGAACGTCTTGACCCCACACTGGACATGATCGAGCGGGCATATATAAAGTGGGTGTTGGAGTCGAATAGCGGCAACAAAACACGGGCTGCCGAGGTATTGGGCATCGATCCCTCAACGCTTCACCGCAAACTCCAGAAAATGGATGTTTCTGCGTGATGCTGGACCCAGCAAAGGCCTAGCGATTCGCCATGGACATTGCAAAATGCGGCTCGTTATGACGCCTCCAGACGTTTATTCAAGTTTGCAAAGCGTTTGACGATAATGAGTTACGCCACGGCCATCGTTTGGCGCGACCGTTGCCAATACGGCGTCCGAGCACTGCATCAGTGGCATCCCACGACCCCTTAGGAGAAGAAACTCATGAAGCGCAGCACGAAAGGATTTACCCTGATCGAGCTGTTGATAGTCGTCGTGATCATCGGCATCTTGGCCGCGATCGCGATCCCGAAGTTCGCAGCAACGAAGCAGCGTGCATATGTCGCCGCGGTCAAGACTGACCTCAAGAATCTGGCGACCGCAGAAGAAGGCTACGCATCGGCGAATAACGGTTCCTACGTGTTCTCCGGCACCATCGGGCCGAACTCCACCGACACTCTTGCAGTCGCGGGCTTCTCGTTTGCTTCCTCGAAGGGCGTGACGATTACGCTTGGCGGTACCGCAGCCGGTTGGAGCGCAACCGCACTGCACTCGTCCGTTCCGTCCATGGGCAATTGCTCGATCTTCTACAACATGGCACCAGTGGCACCCGCCACCGCGGAAGGCGTCCCAGCTTGCCCAGCTGGCTACTAACAGCCTGAACACTGATTGGGCTTGACCCGACGCGGTGTTTAGAAAAAAAGAAACGGCGACCAGACGGTCGCCGTTTCTTTTTTTGTGCTCCATGCATTCGAAGTGTAGTTAAATGAACCCGGCGCTCCGCAAAGGCGCGGCCGCACAGACTGAAGTGATTGTACCATGTCTCCATGGCTGCCGTTTCCGCATCATGTCCAGCGCGACGTCGTGGTGGTTTTATTCTCACAGAAGCGTTGGTTGCACTGCTGATCTTCAGCGTTGTCTTCCTGGCGCTCGAAGGTTCGCTAACGCTAGTCGTACGACGTTTCGCTGACGCAGCGCGGGAAGATATAGCAGCCCGGCACGCTGAAGCTCAGCGGGAGTCCGCATTTGCGAGTGGATGCGGTGCTGAGTCGGATATCGACTCGCTGGACGCGGTGGTCGTTGCGTCGACGTCGACGACTTCGGATTATCTGCTGCGTGTCGTTCAAACGACCGCGTACCCGCGCAAGATCGGCGTGAGAAGCGAGCGGTACGATGCGGTGAGTCGCTGCCGGTGAGAAAACAGAGACCTCGGCGCGGCGCGACACTCGTGGAACTCATAGTCGGAGTTGTGGTGATGACGATGGTTACCACTCTTGCCGTATCTCATATTGTGCGGCACCTCCGGTCGGTCAATGCAATATCAGTAGCTCTGGATCTGAATGGGCGACTTCGCGACGGCGCTGACATCCTCGCCGCTGACTTGCGCGGAATCTCACCGCTGGGCGACAGCCTTTCCGTCCAGTCGGACACCGCCGTCGAGTTCTACTCCGCGATCGGAACGTCGACGCTTTGTGCGACGCCATCTCCAAATACTCTGATTCTGCCACCGGACTCGCTTTCCAGTGATCGCGTTCTCTCATCGTGGGTAACCGAACCTGAACCGGGCGATGATGTACTGGTATTCGAGGACACTACAGCGTCCGGCATAGCCGGATGGCAGCGCGCCACAGTGCAGGCGGTCGCAAGGCTCGCAACCTCAGTTGTGTGCCCAGTATCCGCTGGACTGCTGGTGCCGAGGGATGTCGCAGGTGCGGCGCGCTCACTTCAGGTACAGGTCGCGCCAGCGTTGACACTTCGTTCTCCTCGCGGCGCTCCCGTACGGATTGTACGCCGGGTGAGGTACAGCGTATATCGTGGCGGAGACAGAAAATGGTATCTCGGATACCGGCGTTGCTCGGGTTCCTGCGCTTCAATCCAGCCGGTGAGCGGTCCGTACGAAAACGTTTCTGGTTCGCCAGTTTCGTTTCGCTACTTCACCGCCGCCGGCGCTCCTATTTTCGGCTCGGGCACCTTCACAGACGTTGCGCGTGTTGAGGTTACTCCCCATGCGGCGTACGCGACACCATTTCAATTGTCAGGGATGTCAACCGCAATGCTGAACGACTCTCTGCAACTGACCGTCGCACTCCGGAACCGCTGGTGAACGAGCGTAGCCGACGCCGTGGCTTCGCGCTCGTAATCGTGGTCTTGTTGATGGCGATCGGAAGTGCGCTGATGATCGTGGCACTGAACGCGTCTCTGGCAAACACAGATTCGGCGCAAGGCGAAACCATGCAGAAACGCGCTCTTGTGGCCGCAGAAACCGAGGCCTGGACAACACTTCACGGACTTCGTTCGAGCGCGTTGCGCAGTGCCCCCCAAGGCCGGTTTAGCGAGACAAATCGGACATTTGGAGATCTGACGCTAATCGCAACGGTAGACAAGGTCGATAATTCAAATGTATGGATAGTCGCCACCGCGACGATCCGTTGGTCTGCGGCTGTCGCCCGTCACCGGCTTGGGCTGAGTGCGTTCATCCCAAGTGATACCGCCGACCTGTTGCTGCGCCTGGTGCCCGAACGTGGCTGGGCTGAACTGTTCTGAAACGTGACCTTTTGGGGCAACCAGTCGTATTGACCTCGATAAGAGTTGTGTAACGGACTGACCGTCCGAACTCAAGATGGAGTCGCATGTCCTTTTTCGGCCGCAACAAGACTACAGTTGGACTCGACATCGGCTCTGGGCTGATCAAGGTCGTGGTCATGGACCACGCCCGCGGTATGCCAGAGCTGGTCAAAGTTGCTGTCTCACCACTTCTTCCCGACGCAATCGTTGAGGGAGAGGTGATGGACCCGCGACTCGTTTCGGACGCGATCCAGGAAACAATGGAACGCGCTGGCGCGAAAGGGACCGACGTCGTCACCGCCGTCGGCGGGCGCGATGTGATCATCAAGCGCATCCAGACTGAACGCGTGAAGGAGCAACAGGCCCGAGAACTTATGCGATGGGAAGCCGAGCAGCACGTTCCTGACGTTGAATCGGTTGAGCTTGATTTCCAGGTCCTTGAGGACACCGACGAATCAACGCCTGAGGAGATGAGCGTTCTTCTTGTGGCTGCCAAACGCGAGTTGGTCGACGCAAAACTTCGGATACTGAGCGAAGCCGGTTTGCAGCCGCGTCTGGTTGACGTCGATGCCTTTGCGCTGCACAACGCTTTCGAGCTGAATCATCCAGAGGCGATGCGCGGAGCAGTCGCACTCATAAATATTGGCAACGAAATTACTAATGTGAACGTGCTGGATAACGGCGTTCCGATTCTTACGCGTGATCTTGCAGTGGGCACACGGCGTTTCCAGGAAGATCTGCAGCGCCATCACGGACTGAGCGCCGACGATGCCGAGCGCATGGTACGTGGCTACGATCGCAATCCGCAACTGGATGCGGTGCTCGAAGCCCGCGGTGAGGAGATGGCAGTTGGCGTCGAACGCGCGGCGGCCTTTCTGGCCGCTTCAGCGCGCGGCGCCCCGCAAGTCAGAGCGATTTACCTCTGCGGCGGTGGCTCTCGTGTCCCAGGCCTGGCAGATATACTCGGTCAGCGGCTTCGGCTTAAGGTGGAATACGCCAATCCACTGGCGAATCTCCATGTACGTGATGGCGCCCTCTCGGAGTTTACCATTGACGAAATTGCGCCGCTTCTCATGCTCCCTGTCGGACTGGGCCTTCGGAAAGCGTCATGATTGAGATCAACCTACTCCCGGGCGCTAAGCGTACTACTAGCCGCGCAATCAATTTTGCCCCAGGTGCCGCGCTCGCCAATATCGGCGCGAACTTCAAGGACAAGAGCCTTATCTATGCCGTGCTCGCAACCGTCATCGGCCTTGGGTCGATCGCGGGCATGTACACTTATCAGTCGAGACAGGAATCGGCAGCAATCGCCCGCGAATCGGCCGCAGCGTCGGATTCGGCGCGTTTTGCGGCAGTCCTGACGGCGCGCGAGCACGCTGAAAGCGCACGTGATTCCGTATATCAGCAAGTCGCGATCATCAAGTCGATTGACGATACGAGATATACCTGGCCGCACCTGCTCGAAGCGATCAACCTCGCTGTGCCTCAATACACATGGTTGATATCTGTCAGCCAGACCAGCCCGATCGCGTCAACTGCCGCAGCGCACCAGGACACTGCAGGAGCCAAGCCGGCGGATGCAAGGAAATCCGCCAAGATGACGCCGGCGCAGCGGAAGGCACATGCTGACTCGCTGTTCAACGGAGTTGCGACCACGACAAACTTCCGAATAATCGGCCAGACTGTCGACGTGCAGGCACTCACTCAATTCATGAAGGGACTGGAAGCGTCGCCGTTCATCAGGAACGTTCAACTCACAAGGTCGGACCTGGTCGTCGCGGATGGCAAGGAAGTGACCGAGTTTCAACTCGAAGCACAGTCCGAAGTTGCTCCAGCACGCCTGCTGCAGACTGTTCCACTTTCAATAGCGGTGCACTAGCATGGCACTCGGTGCAAATTTGACCCAGCGCGAGAAGAATCTCGTTCTCGCCGGGACCGTCGCGTTGCTCCTTGCGGGCGCATTCTGGTACTTTCGATTCTCTCCGCAGCAGGCGACAATCGGGGCGATGAATGCCCATGTGGATACGGTCGAAACGAACAACCGGATGGCACGTGTCGCTATCGCTCGCGGTACGGTTCAGCAGCTGCAGAACGAAGCCACGGAATTCCAGAAAAATCTGGACATGATGCGTGAGCTTGTCCCGACGTCCAACGAAGTTCCTTCATTGCTCGAGAACGTCTCTACTGCGGCGCGTCGCGTCGGACTGGACCTGGCGTCGGTAGAGCCGGTCCCCGTTATCCAGGGTGAGCAATTCGACACGTACCGATACAAGGTGTCTGTGATCGGCGGCTATCACGAACTCGCCGAGTTCCTGACGAACGTTGGATCCCTTGAACGGATCATGGCACCCGTTGGCCTCGATCTCAAACTTCACACAGGCACGAAAACACAAACGAATCAAAAACCGGGTGAGTCGTTGCTTGACGCGAGCTTCCAGCTCCAGACTTACGTAGCGCGGACAGCGCCACTCACTTTGGGGCCGGAGACCAAATGACAACCGGGAAACGCGCTCGCGCGTTCAACCATCCGCTAGCTATCGCAGCCATGATGCTTACTGCTATCGCGCTGTTGCTGCTCATGAGCGGCGCGGCAGGTGCACAATCATCCCGCAAAACCGCGTCTAGCCAGCTGACCGACTCAGCCAATACGGTCACGTTCAGCCGAGAAGTATTCAGATATGACGCTGCAGGCCGTCGAGATCCGTTTGTTTCGCTGGTGAAGAGCAGTGAGATCCGACCGACCATTTCGGATCTCCGCCTGACGACGATTGCATACGATCCACAGGGACGCAACTCCGTTGCGGTGCTCCGGGATCTTGGAACGAAGGAGCAGTACCGGGTGAAAGTCGGCACGCCGCTGGGTAGAATGCGCGTTGTCCGGATAGATCCCAAGGTCGTGACGTTCGCGCTTGAGGAGTTCGGCTTTAGCCGCCAGCAATCGCTTACGATCGGTGATACCACAATAAAGAGGACACCATGAAGTTGCCCCTGATCACCCTCGCCGCGTTTGCAATCGCGCCGGGTCATTCGCTCACTCCAGTGCGGGCGCAACCGCTGACTGCCTGCTCCGCGGGGTGCACGTCGATATTGGCGACGCCGACGGTGACTGGCGTGAGTGTTGTTCCGACCTCGGGGCATGCTGACGTCGTGATAGGGGTTGAGTCTCCAGTCACGCTCCAGGACTTCACTCTTGACGCGCCATACCGTGTGATTGTCGATATCAAGGGCGCTTCGCTCGCCGGCACGCCGTCTGCATATGACCGCGTCGCGCGAGGCGGGATTACGGACGTGCAAGTATCGCAATTCTCCTCGACGGTTGTGCGGGTTGTCCTGCAGCTCGATCGCGAGCACCCATACATAGTCCGGCACGACTCGAAAGAAGTCAGAATCGCCGTCGGCGGAGAGGCGGGCAACTTCGCCTCATGGACCGGACTGACGGGTCGCGACGCGAGTGATGCTCGCGATCAGGTTGCTCCAGACGCGAGCGCGTCCGCTGCACCGTCTCGGCCGAGCATGACACTTGTAAGCCAGCCGTCGTATCTCCAGAGCGCACAGCCGTCCACGCAGCCACGCATCACGGTTACCTACCAGGATGCGGATATCCGCGACGTCATCGCGGCTTTCGCAACGTTCGCGGGTCGGACAATTGTAACCGGGCGCGACGTTACCGGTACGGTAACGGCTGAGATTAGAAATCAACCATGGGATGTTGCACTTCGCGCGATCCTGCAGGGACAAGGGTTGGCGGCCACGGAAGATCCGGTATCAGGAATAATCACAGTAGACAGCTACGCCAACGTGCAATCGCGGCAGGCCTTCGAACCGCTCGTCACTCAGTTGATTCCAATCAACTACGCCAAAGCGGACTCGCTCGTCTCGGTCGTAACGAAACTCCTCGCAAAGGACTGCGTTACTGGCGGACCGGCCAGCGCAGCAGGCGCGACCAGCGGCGGTGCGGCAACCAGTTTCGGCAATCAGACTTGCATCACACGCGGCGCGGTTGCATCGAATCCTGGAACCAACACCCTCATTGTGACAGAAACACCGTCGCGCATGGCGGGAATCATCAATTATGTTCGCGATCTGGATGTGCGCACGCCGCAGGTATCGATCAAGGCGAAGATCGTATTCGTTGATCGTACCAACATTGAAGATCTCGGCCTTTCATATGATCTTGGCACGCAGAATCAGTTCTTCAGTACGCTGGCCCAACGCATCGACCCAACGACCCTCAAGCCAATCACGAATGCGGCCGGCGTACCCATCGGGCTTGGCGGTGGAACCCCAGTCACGGGGAATCGCATCTCGCTCGGCGGCAACACGCTTTCCGGGATCGCGAATGCCAACAACCGCATAGCATCGCCCGCCTTGCAACTGGTGTATTCGGCTGCTGTCGGACACTTCTCACTCACGAGTTTCCTGGATGCTCTGCAGGAAATCCGGCTTGCGGACCTGCAAGCAGAACCGAGCATTGTAACGGTCGATAATCGCGAGGCTAACATCCAGGTCGGTCAGGACATACCGGTCCGTGTGCTCGATCTGAGCAGCCAGTCGTCGGGCGTAGCCGGTGCCACCCAGCCGAAGGCTACGGTGAACTTCCACTCGGTCGGTATCATCCTGCGAGTCACGCCCCACATCACGAACAATCACCAGGTACTGCTGGATGTACACGCGGAGAACTCCGACGCGCAGCTGGCTGGATCGGATATCGGTTACGTGTTCAACAAGCAGAGTGCCGATAACCGCCTCCTCGTGAACGACGGCGAGACAGCGGTCATTGGTGGTCTTACCGTCACACAGGTAACGCAGAGCAAGAGCGGAATTCCGATACTTGTCGACCTTCCGCTCGTTGGTAAGCTGTTCGGTGTCACCCAGAAATCCGAAGAGAAGCGCGACCTACTAATCCTCATCACCCCTCATGTACTCGATGACGGCGGAGATGCGGGATCGCCGCGAGGGCGGTAAGATGACAAAGCATTTTAGGCTTTCCGTTGCTGCTGTCACAACAGCGCTCGCCATAGGCGCGCTCGCGTGCAGCGATGGATCCATGAGTGGCCTTGGGGACACGATCCCGCCGACGATTCTGCTCCAGAAGGGAACGAGCGCTGTTGACTCGGTGCTGTCCTTTTCAGCGAAAGTTACTGATAACCTTGGAATTCAACGCGTCCATGTAGTCGCGACCGGCGGCGTAACGGCAACGTTTGATACGCTCTTTACCGGTGCAGTTACGAACAGCAACCTTGCGTTCTCACTGTCCGTTCCGCGCAGCGTCCCTGCCGGCACGCCTGTTACAGTAATTGGCGTCGCTTACGACGGTGCTGGTAACGGGTCCGCGCCTGATACTCTCTTACTTGGCACCGGAAATCTTGCTCCGGCAAGCGTTGTCGTTACGGCGCCGGTGACTGGCTCATCCGTTGTAATTGGCAAATCCACGGTGATTGGCGTCTCCGGCGTCAGCAAGGTCAAGGTGCAGTGGTTGGGCTACCAGACGTCCGGCGCCTTTACCGCGTCCGACTCCGCCGCATTCTCAAGCCCACTGTCGGACTCCACCGTCACGCAGTTGACCATGGTGGTTCCAGCGGCGACATCGGCCGGTAGTGTCACAATCATTCCGTTTATCCGCGATTCTCTCGGCAATCGCGGCCTCGGCGTCCCGATCACGCTCAAGGTTCAGGCGGCGACGGGCGTCAAGGCTCCGCCAATCGTGAATTTTGGTTCTGACAAGCGCGTTGAAGTCAACGATACGCTATCGGTCACAGCTGTCGATACGACAGGATCTGGTATTACGGACATCGGCTACGAAATCACCAGTGTGCTCGGTGGCCCGATCGTCGTGCAGGGCGATTCTACATCTGACGGGTCGGCAACTTCGCTGCCGCGTCGTTTCAATCTCAGGATTCCGAACACGCTCGTACCGCCGTTCCCAGCAACGGTGTACATCAAGGCCTTTGCCGTCACACAGAATGGCTCCAAGGGATATGCCAAGCTCTCGAGTGGCATAGATCGAGTTGACACGCTTACTATAGTTGCTGGTGTCACCCGTCAGGTTCCGAATGGTGGTACGATCGCTGATGCTATCTATCATCCGCGCTACGATCGCTTGTATCTCACGAACATTGATCGCAACGAGCTCGAAGTATTCAGCCTCGGCGACTCGACCTTCCACGCTCCGATTGCGGTAGGATCGCGTCCGTGGGGTATTGCTGCGTGGCCGAGGAACCCTTCGACGGGTGACTACGGCGATACGC
This sequence comes from Gemmatimonadaceae bacterium, assembly GCA_039924445.1. Taxonomy (GTDB): domain Bacteria; phylum Gemmatimonadota; class Gemmatimonadetes; order Gemmatimonadales; family Gemmatimonadaceae; genus Fen-1247. The sequence continues at coordinate 6,845 of JBDTAW010000316.1, read as the reverse complement.
TGCTCGTTGCCAACTCGGGAGGAACGTCGATCGGGTATGTGAGCCTGGTTGATCGGAGCATCCCATTTTCTTCGGAAGGCCGCGAGGTGTATCGGTACCCGCTGCCGCACATCCGTGCATACACTGTAAGGACCGTATCCGACCCGAGTACAAATCCTCCGGTCAATATCCAGCAGCGGACGCCGTACGACTTTAGCGACCGGCCTCAGTATCTGGCTCCTACTTGCCGCGCAGCCTCAGCGTTCCCGTCGCCGACATCGTGTGATCAGGTTGTGCTTGTGTACTCGACAACACCGACGCCTGGCCAGACTACCCCGTTCCCGAATCAGGGTACCGTTCGGTATGAGAATCTCACGACGAAGAGTTCGCACTTCTTCTTCGAGCAAGCGATGGGTCAGACAGCAGGAACGTCTGATTCACTTGAGATCGATCGATTCGGTGTGAATTGCGACAGGAACGGCCGGAATTGCGCGGCGGGTTCGGATTCCGTCCTCGTACCATTCAAACAGCCAATCGCGGTCACGCCGCATAGGCCGGTGTCGGCTGCAGATACGATTATCAAGTTCGATACGACCTACTATTCTGTCGTTGTGCGGATCAGTCAGATTGCGTTCCGTGATAGTACGTTCGCACGCAGTTCTGGTAACTTTGCGCACGCAATCCTGGGTGAGGGCGGGGCGGTGCAAGGGAGTCGCGTAATCGGATTCAATGCGTCCTTCGGGCTGGATTCAGCGACTACAATGTCCAACGGCGTCGTCACCAGACTCCCGATCCCCGTGGTTGATCTGGGTGTATCTCCGCCAGAACAGGTAGCGGACCTTACAGCCAATACATTTGCGCGGGTCGGTGGTGTGGCGATCAATTTCGATGGTGCGCTGGCCGCCGTTCGCGCAGACTCGATCTACCTGTTCAATCAGGATCTCAGGCACCAGGGAACGCTGCAGACTGGGACTTCCGGGAATCCGGGATTTGACTTTGATCCGCGAAACTCCGGCAACGGAATCGATTCGTCTTCGCCGCTCAAGTCGTGCTACGAATTCGCTGCGTCCACTGAACCTTCGATTGAGGTGTATGAAAACCATCACTTCAAGCGAATTGCAGTAATCCCCATAAAGAGCCCGATAATCGGACCGATCAAGTCAGCGGTTCGGCAGCCTGGCGGACAACTGATACTGGTTGGAGCGACGGCAAAGGGCGTTGTCATCGTGAATGTCGATCCCAGCCTGTTCGGTGGGGCCAGCTGCCCGCCGTAATAGTAGCTGCTGAATAAATGACAAAGGCTCGGCACTATGCCGAGCCTTTGTCGTACACGTACGCCAGTGTGGACATTCGCTTACGCAGTTTCCTGCACGGCACCGCCTGGTTTTGCGCCGCGATTTTAATGGCAGGCGTGCAATCGGGTTTGCCCATCGGCTTCCGTTCAGGTTTATTATTGTCCCAAATGCTGCACTTCACTACGGCCGGCGAATCGCACGGCGCTGCTCTGGTCGCGATTCTCGAAGGAATGCCTGCGGGCATCCTCCTCCTGTCATCCGATGTCGATGCACAGCTGGCGCGTCGGCAGGCAGGATACGGTCGCGGGCGCCGGATGCAGATCGAGTCTGATCGGGTAGAGTTGCTGAGCGGTGTTCGAGCCGGTGAGACGCTCGGATCACCTATTGCGATGCTTATCCGAAACCACGACTGGCGCAATTGGCAGGAGATTATGAGCCCCGCCCCTCTCGAAGGAGAGGAGACGGGAGCGGGTCGTGGCGAAGGGCGCAAGCGCGCAGTTACGCGGCCGCGCCCAGGACACGCAGATCTTGCAGGAATGCTTAAATACGACCGATCTGACGCGCGCGACATACTGGAACGTGCATCGGCGCGCGAGACCGCCGCGCGCGTTGCTACCGGGGCGGTGTGCCGGACATTGCTGTCGCAACTCGATGTGTCAATCGGGAGCCATGTTGTGTCGCTCGGTGACATAGTCGCTCGACCGCCTGCGGAATTTCCCCGCGATCTAAACGCGGTTGCCGATCGCTCTTCACTACGGACCCTCGACGGCGAGGCCGAAGTCCGCATGATCCAGATGGTTGATGAAGCGAAGCGGGCGGGGGATACTCTCGGTGGGATCTGCGAGGTTGTTGTGAACGGATTGCCAGTCGGTCTCGGCTCCCACGTTTCCTGGGATCGGAAGCTGGACGGCAGACTGGCCGCAGCTCTGATGTCGATTCCTGCGGTGAAGGGAGTCGAGATCGGCATGGGGTTTCAGGCGGCGCGGCAACTCGGATCAACTGTGCACGATGAGATTGACCCCGCCGAAGACGCAGTGTCGCGTGGAAGGCTACGGCGCCGAAGCAACAATGCTGGCGGGCTGGAAGGCGGCATCACGACCGGTGAGCCGCTCGTTGTTCGAGTTGCGATGAAGCCAATCAGCACATTGATGCGCCCGCTCGCGTCGGTGGAAATGACGACGCGTGAGAGTGCGCCATCGACAGTTGAGCGGAGTGATGTGACGGCAGTTCCCGCGATGGGAGTAATTGCAGAAGCGATGGCGGCGTTTGTGCTAGCGGATGCAATCCTGGAGAAATTCGGCGGAGACTCGCTCGGCGAACTTCAACGGAACAGGCGGGGGTATCTACTGTATCTGTCGGGGCGCGATGGCGGGCGCGGCTGAGAACCAGCCGGTGCCGTCAGTGAAGCACATAGTGCTCATAGGCCTACCCGGTGTCGGCAAGACCACGGTCGGTCGTGCGGTGGCCCGGCGGCTCCGCCGAGATTTTGTTGACTTGGACACTCTCATCGAACGATCGTTCGGCAAGTCTATTTCGCAAGTTTTCCAGGATGAGGGTGAAACTGTCTTTCGGTCCGCAGAGGCTAGGGTTACGGGTGAGGTAGCTGGACTGCCCCCGGCGGTGGTTTCACCGGGCGGGGGCTGGGTGCTTAATTCGGCGGCTGTGGCACATTTGCTCGAAGCCAGCCGTATCATATACCTTAGAGTGTCACCCGATGCAGCGATTCGACGGATGGGCCGCGGGATTGAGCGGCGGCCACTGTTGAGCGGTGCCGTCGACCCCTTCAAGGCAATGCGCGATCTGGACGAAGCGCGGAAGCCGGTTTACGAGAAGTACGCAGGGATGACGGTCGAGACGGGTGGAATCGATAGGTCCACTGTAATCACCAGGGTGGTGGAGTTCGTGCTCGCCGCCGAGGGTGACTTCACACTGAAGCCAGAAGACAAGAATGACTGAAGGGTTGGATGGATACAACGTGCCGCGGTCGATGAGGGTGCTGGGACCGCACGAGCGCAGTCGCTTTACCGCGGAGGCGTGGGGTTATCTGGTCGGGTTGAGTCGATCCGGCCTCCTCGAGCCTGTCGAACTGGAACATGTTATCGAGCGCGTCCTGTCGAATTTCGACGGTCGAGTCGGGCTGACTGATTTGCGGCTCATTCTTGGGGACGGTGGCACTGAGGGCAGCGACCCAACACAATCTGTAACTACGCATTGAATCCGGGAAAGTCCGGCAACCGATAAGAAGGCATAATGGCAATCCGAAAGACGGCGACCAAGCGCGCCGGTAGCAAAAAGAAGACAGTGAAAAAGAAGGCTGTCACGACGTCAGCGATCACCTCGAGCCCTCGCAAGACGGTTCGAAAGGTCGTGCGCAAGACAGCGCGCAAGACAGCGCGCAAGACAGCGCCAGTCGTCGATGTGACGGATTACGATGATGACATGACGAGTGCCGGTGATAACGCGGGGACAGCCCTCGTCATTGTGGAGTCGCCGGCGAAGGCAAAGACGATTGGCAAATATCTTGGACGCGGATACAAGGTGCGTGCAACGATCGGGCACGTACGTGATCTTCCGCAGAAGAAGATGGGCATCGATGTCGAAAATGGATTCGAGCCCGAATATGTGACGATACCTGGGAAGGAGAAAACACTCGCGGAGCTGAAGAACGCCGCGAAGGATTCCAGCCAGATTTATCTCGCGACTGACCCGGACCGCGAGGGCGAAGCGATTGCGTGGCATGTCGCGTCGCAGATCAAGCGAAAGGGTGGTGCTCCGGTAAAGCGGGTGCTCTTTCATGAGATAACGCGCGAGGCGGTACGCGCGGCGATCGAAAATGCAGGTCAGATCAATGAACATCTCGTTGAGGCGCAGCAGGCGCGTCGCGTGCTGGATCGGCTTGTCGGTTACAAGGCGAGTCCCGTGTTGTGGAAGACTGTCAAGAAAGGAGCATCCGCGGGACGGGTACAGACTGTTGCGCTCAGGCTGATTGTCGAGCGTGAGCGTGAGATTCGCGCGTTCAAGCCGGTAGAGTATTGGACTATTGCGGCGTTGCTCCGGAAGAGTGGGCAGGAGTTCATGGCGAAGCTCCATCAAATCGATGGAAAGAAGCCAGAAATCTCGAATGCAGCGGAAGCGCAGCGCATACTAAACGACCTCGCCGGGCGGAAGACGTTTCCGATCGCGGAGGTCAAGCGACGTGAACGACGAAAGAATCCATACGCACCATTTACGACGAGTACGTTGCAGCAGGAAGCGGCCAAGCGATTGAGCTTTGGTTCCAAGCGCACGATGCGCCTCGCGCAGGCTCTGTACGAGGGAATCGACATTGGTGCTGAAGGAGCTGTGGGTTTGATTACCTACATGCGTACGGACTCGTCGAGAGTTGCCGAGTCCGCGGCGACGTCCGCGCGCGACTATCTGCGTACGCTATTTGGCGAAGAGTATCTGGCACCACGTGGGCCGCAGCTGTATGCTGACGGAAAAGGAAAGAATACACAGGATGCACACGAGGCTGTGCGTCCGACTGACCCGACTCGGAGACCGGATCTTGTCAAGCGGTATCTGAAGGACGACCAGTTCAAGCTTTACGAGCTGATCTGGAAGCGCTTCATGGCTTCGCAGATGGCGCCAGCCGTATTCGATACGACGACGGTTAATTTTGATCTCGGGCGCTATCAGTTCCGCGCGACTGGAAGTGTGATCAAGTTTGCGGGGTATCAGGCTCTGTATCAGGAAGCGCGCGAAGCAGGTGACGGCAAGGCGCTGGAAGACGAGCAGCCGCTACCAGCGATGTCGGAAGGCGAAGATATACCAGTCACGCGCATCGAGCCCACGCAGCATTTTACCGAGCCGCCTCCACGTTTTTCGGAAGCGAGTCTGGTGAAGGAGCTTGAGCGACTCGGTATTGGTCGACCGTCCACGTACGCCTCGATCATATCGACTCTGGCGGATCGTCGTTATGTACTGCTGGAACAGCGCCGGTTTTTCCCGACTCCACTTGGTGAACAGGTGGAACGCGTCATGGTCAAGAGTCTACCGGAGGTTTTCAATGTGCAGTTTACTTCAAACATGGAGACCGACCTTGACAAGGTTGAGGATGGCACGATCGACTGGCGCGAAATGCTGGCGGCGTTCTATGGACCATTCGCAGAGCGTGTCAAGCAGGCCGATCTTGAAGGGCTGATCGCGGAAGCGCACGATCTCTCCGAGTTTGAGGATCAGAAGTGTCCGGACTGCGGCGGCAAGTTGGTGCCTCGAAGCGGCTTCTTCGGGCCTTTCATGGCGTGTGAGAATCACCCGAAAACGTGCAAGTTCACGCGTCCACTGCGCGGGGAAAAGAAAGCAGCGCGGGTGACGGACGAAATTTGTCATGAGTGCGGCGCGCCCATGGTTATCAGAACGGGTCGTAGTGGAGATTTCCTCGGCTGCAGCAGGTTCCCGAAATGCCGTGGTACCCGATCGATGCCAACGGGCGTCAAGTGTCCCAAGTGCGGCGGAGACGTAGCCGTTCGGCGTTCCAAGAAGCGCGGCAAAGCTTTCTATGGCTGCGCCAACTACCCCGCGTGCGACTTTGTCGTCTGGGATAAGCCGGTACCGGAGACGTGTCCCGAATGCGGATTTATTGGCGCGGAGGCCAAATCTACCAAGGCGCGTGGTGAATATCGTCGCTGCATGAAATGTCAGAATGAGTGGGACGTGGCAGCACAACCGGTGGAGGCCGTCGTTGCATGATGAAGTGGTCACCGTCGTTGGCGGTGGCCTGGCAGGGTCGGAAGCTGCATGGCAACTGGCGCAGCGCGGGCATGATGTAGCATTGCACGAAATGCGTCCGGTGCGGCAGACTGACGCGCACCGTACTGATCGCCTTGCGGAGCTCGTGTGCTCGAACACGTTCAAGAGCACGGAGCTCTCGACCGCTCATGGCGCGATCAAGGCTGAGATGCGCGAGCTTGGTTGCCTGGTGCTGGATTGTGCGGACCTGGCACGCGTCGCCGCCGGCTCAGCGCTCGCAGTAGACCGGGATGTATTCGCTGCGGCCGTTACCGAACGAATCACGTCGCATCCTCGCATCACTGTCGTGCGAGGCGAGATCGAAAACATTCCGACTGGGCCTGCAATAATTGCAACCGGTCCGCTCACCGGCGAGGGCCTCGCTACAGCGCTGCGGGAACGGTTTGGAGCCGAATCCCTGGCGTTCTACGATGCGATTGCGCCAGTTGTGTCGCGCGAATCGATCGATGAGTCTCGTGTATTTACTGCGTCGAGATACGGCAAGGAGACAATGGATGGCGCCACCGAGGGCGCATATCTGAATTGCCCGATGGATCGGCAGGAATACGAGGCGTTTGTTACGGCGCTTGATAGCGCGGACCAATTTCACGGCCACGAATTCGACAAGGTGCCATACTTCTCAGGGTGTATGCCAGTTGAGGAGATGAACTCGCGCGGTCACGAAACACTCCGCTTCGGTCCACTCAAGCCTGTCGGTTTATCGGATCCCCGGACGGGCGTCAGACCTTACGCGGTTGTGCAGTTGCGTCGCGAGGACCGTGCCGGTCGCTTGTGGAACCT
>JBDTAW010000315.1:0-5404 GCA_039924445.1 Gemmatimonadaceae bacterium | reverse complement strand
GATAGGTCATTCTGGCCCGTTCCCAGTGCCATCGTTAACTTCCCCTTGACATGTCCAAGTCTGCCCAGCTCAAGAGGAAAGCCGCGGAGTTCGAGCAGAAGCGGCAGTACGATCGCGCCCTGGCGACTTACGCCCAGGCAATAGACGCAGCGGCGGGACTTCCAGAGGAACTGGACATTCCGCTATACAACCGTGTTGGTGATCTCCATCTGCGGCAGGGTGACCTGGACCAGGCGGTCACGTTCTACGAGACAGCGGTCGATCTGTACGCCGAGGGGGGCTTTTTCAACAATGCGATAGCGCTGTGCAACAAGGTCTTGCGCCACGCGCCGGATCGGTCTGTGATCTACTACAAGCTCGGAAAGATCAGCGCGAAGAAGGGCTTCAACTCCGACGCAAAGCAGAACTTCCTGGAATATGCCTCCAGGATGGAGAAGGCCGGCGACATCAGCGAAGCCTTTCGCGCTCTGAAGGAATTCGCCGATCTGTGCCCGGGTCAGGACGATGTGCGCCTGATGCTGGCAGAGCAGCTTGCGCGAGCGGGACGCTCGCAGGAAGCGCTCGAGCAGCTCCAGATCGTTTACGAGGCGATGCTCGAAGAAGATCGCGGCGCCGAGGCTACTGCGACTCTTGAACGCATCCGGGCACTGGACCCCGATTTTGCACCGAAGGCCGGCATGACGCGGCAGCAGGCGAAGCGCGAGGGACTCGTGTTTCTGGATGTGGATTACGGGAAGCATGGAAGCACCGCTCCCGACGGCAGCAAGCAACGCGGTCGTACCACGGAAGAGGCTGCCAGTCCAAGTGACGCGGAGAGTTTTGCTCAGGTCGAGCTTCCAGAAGCGGCAGACGCGCGTACACCCGCGGACGACTCGCCTCTTTCAGGACTGAAACCGTTTGAAGATCCGCTTACCTCGCTGGTTTCCGACGAGGCCAAAGGGCTCGGCCCCACGATGGCCGAGTTCGAATCGACATCGTTTGCAACCGACGAGCAGCGACCGGAGATAACACCTCTGGCGATCGAACACACTTCGTTTGACATGTTGTCCGAGCGCGCGCTGGATAGTGACGCGATGCAACAGCCAGCGGGCGCCGACGATGCGGCCGCGTGGCCGACTGGATCCGATCTCGCCGGAACTGGCATCGGCACCGATACTGACGATGCGCATGTCGAACCGACGGAATCCCTGGCCGAAGCGCTCACTGGATACGTCGAATCGCTGTCAAGCGATGTTGCCGCGGCCGAGGGCGGGTTGCCCGGCGATCTCGCGATCCTTCCCTTTGACGCCGTCGAGGAACAGCAGCAGCAGGCGAACGCAGTCCCGGCAGCGGAGCCGGCCGCTGCGCGCACCGACGATGACTTCGTCGATCTCAACGAATGGCTACGCGAAGGCGAGGCGCCCAAGAATCCAAGAATGACGGCGGAAGAAGAAGACAAGTCCGCCAATCCGGTTCAGACTGACTTCTCCGAAATGCTGGAGACATTCAAGGCCGGTGTCGCCGCGAACGTCGATGAGAGCGACGCCGATAGCCACTACGACCTCGGCGTGGCGTACATGGAAATGGGTCTGTTCGATGAAGCGATCTCGCAGTTTCAGAAGGCGATGCGCGTAGATGCGACGCCGGAACGCAGGGTTCGCGCATACGAATCGCTTGGGCAGAGCTTCATCGAGAAGACCGAGTATGCCGTTGCAATCAGCTCCCTCGGCGGCGCGCTCAAGGAATCCGGGCTCACTGATACCAAACTTGTTGGCGTGCTCTACTTGCTGGGTTACGCGAGCGAAAAGCTGGAAGCTTGGCCGGCGGCCGAAGGCTACTATCGTCGAGTGTTCGCTGTGGATATCCACTTCCGCGATGTCGCTGAGCGTTTGAAACGCGCCGAGCAGATGGCGTGACGGCGCGCTCGCTCGACGCGCCTGTGGTGCACGATGCCACGCGAGTCGTGACGCTGGACGAGGTGCAGGCCCCCGTGCGTGACGATCTGGAGAAAGTGCGTGATACGATGGAACAATCCATCACGCGCAATATTCCGATGCTTGCAATCGCAGCTCGGCATCTGCTGGCGATGCGGGGGAAGATGTTCCGGCCTTCTCTGGTCCTGCTGGCAAGCCACACGTCCGGCACCCCAACCAGCGACGCTCTCGTCGTTGCGGCCGTGGTCGAGATGGTACATCTCGCCACGCTCGTTCACGACGACGCGGTCGACCATTCCATGCTTCGGCGCGGAATGCCGACTATCAATTCACTGTTCAGCGATCAGATCTCCGTCATCATGGGCGACTATCTGTACTCGACTGCACTCACGCAACTGGTCGCGCTCGAGAACATGGCTGCAATGCGCGTGCTGATCGACGCCTCGACGCAGATGTCGGTGGGAGAATTGTCACAGCTCTCCACCGTTGAACCGCTCGATTTCTCGGAGAGCGACTACGAGTTCCTGATCCGGTCAAAGACAGCATCGCTGATGTCAGCTGCGTGCTGCGTTGGTGCAATGTGTGGTGCTTCGACTTACTCTGGCGTACTCGCGGAGTATGGAGATGCGCTCGGCATGGTGTTTCAGATAACCGACGATATGATCGATTTCACGGAAGCGTCCGAAACCACCGGGAAACCGAGCGGTCTGGATCTCAAGGAGCACAAGGTCACGCTCCCGCTGATCGCGGCACTTCGAAGGATGACTCGAGCCGAGCGTGCCCGGGTGGCGTCGCTGCTCAAGACTCCCGATCCATCGGATGAAGAAGTGGCTGACGTCGCCGAAATTGTTGTTGAGCGAGGCGGACTGGATTACGCGCGCAACCGCGCCGCGGAATATGCAGATCGCGCCCACGCTTCTCTTGTCACTCTTCCCCAAACGCCTGCCCGGGACGCGCTCGGAGCAGCAATCTCCTACGTAATGGAGCGACACGCCTGATGCCACCACGCGGAGCTTCCCGAAAGGGTGCATTCTTCTACGGCATGGTCCTCTCAACTGGATTCATTGCCGGCGGCCTGCTGACCCAGGTGTGTCGCAGGTTTCTCCCGCCCAGCGCGGTAAAGGAATTCTTTACTACCGGGGTAACACCAGCGTTCGGACCCCTCACCGTTGACCTCGTGATCCTCAAGTTCGCGATCGGGCCAGTTGCGGTCGACGTGTCCCTTTTGAGCCTGCTTGGTGTACTTTTAGCATACTTGATCGCGCGCTCGTTATTTTAGAGCGTGGTTGGTAAACATCGGCAGGGTACTTTTTCCCTCAGGGAGTTATGGATATGCCGCATATAGGCTTAATGGAACTGGTCATCATCATGGTGGTGATCCTGCTTCTCTTCGGAGCCAAACGCATTCCTGAGATCGCCGGCTCGGTCGGCAAGGGAATCAAGGAGTTCAAGAAGGAGATGAATGACCTGGAGCGAAATGTGTCGTCAAACGACACTGTTCCGCCGCCTCGTCTCACTTCTGAAGACCTCCAGCGTCCCGCGAAGACGACCACAGCGGAGACCGAGACACGGGAACCACGGCGACTGATCTAACCAGTCATCGGCCGTTAAGAAAGCAGAAAGAGATTCAGAAGGGAAGAAAACAAAGCGGGGTGACAGACTCTTGAAGTCCGTCACCCCGCTCTCGTTTGGACGATCGTCAGATCATGACGACGTTCTGCGTAGCGATGCTTCGATGTCCTTCCGGCGATCGGTGATCTTGGCGTCGTCCCGGAGATTGGTCACGAACTCCTGAATGCGGCCCTGTTGCATCGAGCTCAGATACTGAGAGCGTAACTGATCCTTGGTCGCGTCGAACACCTTGCGATCTGCATCGACGCGGCGGTCTATTGCAATTACATAAACCGCGTCGTCAGTGACAATCGGCTCGCTCACCGTGCCGACCGGCAACGCGAATGCAGCGCCGACGATCCGCGCCGACGACGGAACGTCGGGAAGCCCGGAGACGCGCGTGAACGGCTTCGTGGTGACGATTCGAGTGTTGAGCAGTTCGCCTGCCTTCTGCAGACTCCCCGCTGAGGCTACAACAGCAAGCTTGTGAGCCGGGTCGACAAGTTTCTTGACGGCCTTCTCGCGCGCCAGCAGAGTCTTGATGTCGTTCTTGGCTGCGTCGAGGGTTGGAACTCCACCCGGGGAGACCGATTCGAGACGCGCCAGGTAATACCCGTTCTGATCATCGTACAGATCGCTGCTCTCGCCCGCCTTGGTCCCCTGGAACGCCCAGGCCGAAACGCTCGGGATCGGTGCGCCATCGTGCACCAGAGGCTGACCTTCGGTGACGTCAGCGGTGAAAGTTTTCAGACCGAGCCGCTTGACCGCTTCGTCGAACTTGGCTGGTAGCTCGGACGAACCGGCGATTGTCGTGAGTGTATCGGCCCGACGATCCGTTCGATCGGCGTTGGAGTCACTCTGCGCGATCGGCAGCAGAATGTGATGCATCGCGACGGAGTCACCATTCCGGGAATCCAGTCGAATGATGTGATATCCGAATTGTGTTAGCACCGGCTGCGAGATCTCGCCGGGCTTGAGATTCGCCGCAGCGTTCTCGAAGGCGGGGACGAAACGTCCCTTTACTCCCTTGCCAAGGTCGCCGCCACGGGCAGCCGAAACGGAATCGGACGACTCTGCCTTGGCTACGTCTTCGAATTTGGCGCTTCCACTCACGATGCTGTCCCGCAGCGCGATCGCGTGCTGCCGGACAGCGGCACTGTCGGCCGCGGTGATAATGCGCGGGATCACCGCGACTGTCACACGCGCACGACCCTTGCGCGCCATGTCCTTCTTGTGTGCATCGTAGTATGCACGTATTTCAGCGTCGCTCACCGGCGTGGCCGCGATGTCGGCGTCAGTCGGAGTGAACGCAGCGTAGCTGATCGCCGCGCTGTCATTCGCATCGCGATAGTTCAACCAGAGCATCGCATCGGAAATCCAAAGACCCGACGTTATCTGCTGATAAAGCTTCTGCTTCGGGATCGCGTCGCGGTAATAGCCTTCGAGTTGCACCAGCAATCCACTCTGCTTTGCACTCGGGCTTGTCAGAAATCGCTGATACTTTTCGATATCGAACTGACCGTTCGTCTGCAGCTGCGGATCCTGCGCCAGTTGCGGTGGTGGACTGTACTTGGCGGCATTGGTCAGCTCGTCAACCGAAACCGTGATGCCGCGTCTGCGGATTTCCTGCCGCAGCAACGCTTCGTCAACAAGTTGATTGTACGCCTGATCCTGAATCGCCTGCCGCTCGTCCAAAGAAATAGACTCGCCGCTGGACTGCGTCCGCTGCTGCTCCAGCTGGGTCGAGAGGGTCTGCCAGGTCGTAACGAGAATGTCTTCGCCATTGACGGTCGCCACCGCAGTGGTGGATGTTATCGGGGCACTTCCGAAGAGGCCGGACGACTCGTATAGAAGGAATCCGCCGATGAATGCGACGGTGA
>JBDTAW010000314.1:0-3380 GCA_039924445.1 Gemmatimonadaceae bacterium | reverse complement strand
TACCAGCGAGGTAATCCTTCGAAATGTTTGGGCGATCATACGGAGCGTCCTTGTCCGCACTGAGCATGGTTATCCCACCGGCAAAGCCGGCGCGGCGAAGCGTCACCGCAGCGGCGCTTCCAGCCGCGCCGCCGCCGATGATCACAACAGAACGGGGTTCCACCCCTGCGTGCTCTGCTTCTGGTGCCGGAATTGAAGGCGGTGTCAGTTCGTGCGTGACGTATGCTTTTCCGTCGCGCTGCTCCACTTCCCAGCGTGGCAACGGGTGCAGCGCAGGCGCTCGCACCGCCTCTCCAGTCTTCAGACTGAAACACGCGTGGTGCCACGGGCATCGCACCGTTTCATCAACCACGATCCCTTCGGAAAGCGGTCCACCGTAGTGACTGCAAACGGCGCCGACCGCGAAGATATGATCCCCTCGGCGAACCATGATAGCCTGCTGGCCATCGACATGGCCCAGAACGAGTTCTCCCTCACCGAGGCTGCCGACTGGGACGCCCCTGGTTAAGTCCGGACCGCGCAACGTGACCGCTTGATCGCTCATGCAGACTGCTTCATGGATGGTAACCCTTCCCCGGTAGGTAAGACTGGATCTCGCTGGGCTGGAACGCCTAACGGCGCTTGCTCGACTCCCCTTTACACTAGGCCAATCTTGAAGATTTGTCAAGGATTCTCTTGACAAATCTCCTTCGACGCTGTGCTTTCGCCATGCGGATGGGTCGCTTCGGCTTCAACCAAACGGCCCGCTTCACGCGTTGAGCGCTTCGATTTCGTGCGCACGTGATTGGTGGGTAGTCTGGTTAAATTGCCGTGATGGAGATCCAACTAAACCCCAAGACCACCACCGGCGTCGAGCGCGCCGTAGAAGTCACCGTTCCCGCTGCCGAAGTGGCCGCCGCCGAAGAGCGCACCACCAAGCGCTACGCTTCCCAGGCTCGGCTTCCCGGCTTCCGGCCGGGCAAGGCGCCAGCCGCTGTCGTTCGCAAGAAATTCGCTGAGGCAATCCGCAACGAGACCATTGAATCGGTAGTGCGCGAAGCGTACAAGGAAATTGTCGAAAAGGACAATATTCAGGTCGCATCTCAGCCGCATATCCACGACCTCAAGTTCGAAGAGGGCTCCCCGCTAACGTTCGAGTTCCACTACGAAGTCCGTCCGACGGTTGAGATTACGCGCTCCAACGGTTTTAAAATTCGCCGTGAGCCATCCGCAGTCACCGATGAGCAGGTTCAGGAACAGATCGACCGTCTACGCGACGAGCGCGCTGCATGGGCGCCTGTCGAGGACAAGCCGATCGAGGGTGATATGGTTAGCGTTGGCCTTTCGGTTGCCGACGAAGATGGCAAGCTCGCAGAGCCGAGAGACGTTTCTCTGGTACTCGGCGATGGCAAGGCTATTCCAGGGATCGAGGAATTGATCATGGAAGCGGCCCCTGGGAACACGGTTGAGCATGCTGTTCACTGGCCAGACGATTTCCCTGAGGAGGCACAGCGGGGTCAGACCAAGACCGTCCGCGCCACGGTGCATGAGGTAAAACGCAAGTCTCTACCGGCGCTTGATGATGCGTTCGCACGCGAGGTTGGTGACTTCGACTCGGCCGATGCATTGCGTGCAGCGGTTCGCGAGGACATGCAGAAGTTCGCCGAGCGAGAGTCCGAAGCGCACGTTCGCCAGCGGCTTGTGGATGAAATCGTAAGCGCCAATCCCTTCGACGTTCCACGTAGCTGGGTAGGACAGTTGGTAGATAATTACGCCGAGACTTATCAGGTACCGGTGGACCAGCGAGCGCAGTTCGATACCGAGTTCGCTCAGGTAGCCGAGCGGCAGATCAAGCGGGATCTCATAGTTGAAGCGCTTGCGGAGCAGGAGAAGCTCGCGGCGTCGGAACGAGACCTGGACGACAAGATTGCCGAACAGGCCACGGAGCGCGGCGTGGACCCGGGCCAGCTGTACGCGTCGCTCGAAAAGGCTGGTCGTTTGAAGGACATGGAACGGACCATTACGGAAGACAAAGTGTTCAAGTGGTTGGCAGAAAGAAACGACATCGTGAACGAGGGCTAGTCATGTCGATTTACGCACCATATGTGATCGAGCGTTCTTCTCGCGGAGAGCGCACCTACGACGTCTTCTCGCGTCTTCTCATGGACCGCATCGTGTTCCTCGGGACACCGGTCACGGACGACGTTGCAAACGTCATCATCGCGCAGCTCCTGTTCCTGGAGTCAGACAATCAGGAGCGCGACATCCACATGTACATCAACTCGCCCGGCGGCTCGGTTTCGGCCGGAATGGCGATCTACGATACAATGCAGTACCTCAAGAGCCCAGTGAACACGACGTGCATGGGCATGGCGGCGAGCATGGGCGCGTTCCTTCTCATGGCTGGTCGCAAGGGAAAGAGATTTGCTCTACCGCACGCGCGGATCATGATCCATCAACCATCACAGAGCGGTGGCGGCGGGTCGGCGTCGGATATCGAGATTCAGGCAAAGGAGATTCTATTCCTGCGCGAGAAGCTGAACTCGCTGATGGCCAAGCACACGGGCCAGCCGCTCGAACGCGTTGAACGGGATACCGACCGCGATCGTTTCCTCTCGGCCGAGGAAGCAAAGGAATACGGGCTGATCGATGCCGTGATCACGCACCGTGGCGAGATGATCGACGTATCGAGCCAGCCGCAGGTTACCGTCTAGGCGACGCACTCGGGAACACAAACGGGATCATGCCGCAGTGCGCGGCATGATCCCGTTTTGTTTTGCAAGGTGATGCGGCCCAATCCTGACGGCGGCGCACCAAATCGGTAATTCGTACACGGAAGCGATTCGACCATTTCGTTATGAATGCCGTAACAATTGTGCATGATCTCCCCGCGTCGTTTGTTACGCCTTCCGCGAAACCGTGCGTGATGGATCGCTGGTTCGACGCCGAGCAACACCATCGCCGTTCGATCCGCCTGAACGGGTATGATTATGCGCAGCCCGGTGCGTATTTCATCCCGATTTGTACGCACGATCGCAGCTGGCTGTTCGGCGAGATCATTGACCAAAACATGCGCCTGAACGTAGCCGGCCTGGCGGCAGAAACCGCATGGGCCGCAATTCCGACCCATTTTCCACGGGTGCGATTGGACGCCTTCGTCGTGATGCCAAATCACGTTCACGGCATCATTGTAATTACGCCGACGATCGAGATAACGCCCGGCGGGCTATCAGCATACGATCACCCGCTCCGATCCCCGGATCCAATCCGATCCGTACGGGCGACGCATGCGTCGCCCCAACCCCGACGCCCCACCGGACCCCCGCGATCTTCCCTCGGCGCAATCCTCGGCTCATACAAATCCGCGGCGGCGCGACAGATCAATCGATTACATGGAACGC
>JBDTAW010000313.1:0-18838 GCA_039924445.1 Gemmatimonadaceae bacterium | reverse complement strand
TTGACCTGCTCGCGCAGCTGGATGCGTCATCCGCCGATGCGCCGGGAGGCCTCACGATGAGTGAGCTATCCCGACGTTTGATGGTGACAAACGGCAATCTTACCGGTCTGGTGGATCGGCTTGTGCGGGAAGGGCTCGTCGCCCGCGTCGTGTCTCCGCCGGATCGCCGCGCGCAGATGATCTCTCTCACTGCAGCCGGTAAGGCAGCACTGAATGCAATGACCCCGGCGCACGCAGAATGGATCACTGACATGTTCGACGGCCTTGACGACACCGAACGGCGACAGCTATACAGATTGCTTGGCAAGCTCAAGCGCTCAACGCAGGCAGCCGCCGAGCGTGTACGGTGACCGCGCCAATATTTGGTGCAGATCTGCATCCCAAGCACTTTGGATGGACCGTTGATGACCGCGTGGCGACCATCACGCTGAACCGACCGGAGCGCAAGAACCCGCTCACGTTCGAGTCGTACCGCGAGCTTATCAGCACGTTCCGATCACTGCAGGACATGGAGGATGTGAAGGCAGTTGTTCTGACAGGGGCTGGTGGCAACTTCTCGTCCGGTGGCGATGTACACGAAATAATCGGACCACTCGTCGAACTGCGTGACGACGAGGGACTGGATGGATTGCTGAGCTTCACGCGAATGACGGGCTCGCTGGTGGCGGCAATGCGGGACTGCCCGCAACCCATTGTCGCAGCGATCGATGGCGTTTGCGCTGGTGCGGGTGCGATACTCGCTATGGCCAGCGACTTGAGATGCGGGACGCCTGCGAGTCGCGTTGCATTTCTCTTCGTGCGAGTCGGCTTGAGTGGCGCGGACATGGGAGCCTGCTCCATTCTTCCGCGAATAATCGGTGCCGGAAGAGCCGCGGAGCTTCTGTACACTGGTCGGTTCATGGGGGCCGACGAGGCGGAGCGTTGCGGGTTTTACAATCGCATAGTCGAACCTGATCTGGTTCTGAAGGAAGCGCATGATATGGCGTTCGCGATCGCGCATGGGCCGACATTCGCCCACGCGCTCACGAAGCGCTGCCTGCACCACGAATGGTCGATGGCGATCGACGATGCCCTGAAACTCGAGGCAGAAGCACAGGCATTATGCATGCAGACCGAAGATTTTGCGCGCGCGTATCGAGCCTTCGCCGCCAGGCAAACTCCTTCGTTCGAGGGAAACTGATGCCGGATAGATCGTTTCTCGATTGGCCCTTTTTCAACGACAGCCACCGCGAGCTAGCGGCCAGATTCGCGTCGTGGGTACGTAGTGCGCCCGCGCTCGACGCGGATATCGAACCACGCGGTTCGGAGATCGACACGAGATGCACGGCCCTTGCAAAGCAACTCGGCTCCGCTGGCTGGCTGGCGCACGCCGCAATCTCTCCGTATGGCGGCACGTTGGCCACGCTGGATGTACGCTCCTTGTGTCTGATGCGCGAGACTCTCGCTTTCCAATCCGGTCTCGCTGACTTCGTGTTCGCGCTGCAAGCGCTTGGAGCGGGCCCAATTACTCTGTTCGGATCGGATGACCTGAAACGCCGCTATCTGCCGGGTGTGTGCAGTGGTGATTCTCTCGCCGCTTTCGCGCTTTCCGAGGCTGATGCGGGATCCGATGTCGCGGCGATGCAAACGGTCGCCAGGCTCGACGGTGACTCTTACGTCATCGATGGAGAGAAGACATGGATATCAAATGCGGGGATAGCGGCTTTCTACGTTGTCTTCTGCAGATTTCCCGAGGGCGGCGACAGAAGTTATGTCGCGCTCGTTGTTGACGCATCGTCGTCCGGGCTGGCCGTGGCGGGACGCGCCGAAATCACTGCCCCGCATCCCATAGGAACGTTGTCGTTCAGGAATTGCCGCGTTCCTGCAGCGTCGCTGATCGGTGCTCCAGGCAAGGGGATGTCGATCGCTCTGGGAACGCTCGACGTGTTCAGATCCACTGTTGCGGCGGCGGCGCTTGGTTTCGCGAGGCGCGCACTAGATGAATCGCTGGGTTACGCGGCAACTCGCCGCGTATCCGGGGGCGCACTTGCCGACACGCAATTAGCGCAGGCAAAAATCGCCCGTATGGCGACGGACATCGACGCAAGTGCCTTGCTGGTCTATCGAGCAGCATGGAGGAGCGACACCGGTGCGGCCCGGGTAACGCGGGAAGCGGCGATGGCTAAATGGTTCGCCACGGAAGCGGCGCAACGGGCGGCAGACGATGCCGTGCAGATATTTGGCGGACGCGGCGTCGTCGCAGGCTCCATCGCAGAGCGGCTGTACCGTGAAGTTCGGGCGCTAAGGATTTACGAGGGGACCAGCGAAGTGCAACAGCTCGTAATCGCAGGGCAGACACTGGCCCACTTTCGAAGCGAGTCAACTCCAACATCGCCACAGAGGAACGCGAAATGACTGAGCCAAGCGGTCATGTCGATGGTTTCTGCGCCGACAATCTTCCACCTCGCGAACTCTGGCCCGAGATGGACTGTACCACCGTCCCTGATATCGCGTACCCGCCACGACTGAACTGCGCAGCAGATCTTCTGGATGGGGCGGTCGCCTCCGGCCTGGCGCGTAACACCGTATTTCTCTACGAAAACGAGCGGTGGAGTTACGACGATCTGCTGCGTACCGCAAACCGGATCGCGCACGTGCTCGTGGAGGACCTCGGTGTGATCCCCGGCAATAGAGTGCTCCTTCGTGCTCCCAACACACCAATGTTGGCCGCCTGCTGGTTTGCGGTCCTCAAGGCTGGTGGCGTCGTAGTCGCGACGATGCCGCTGTTGCGGCGGAGAGAGATACTGTACACGGCGGAGAAGGCCCAGGTACGACTCGCCCTGACGGATACTCGAGTCGCAGAAGACTGCGAGCGGGGAATGCTCTTCAACGCCGACAACGGCGCGCGGGTCGGTGCTCGCGTGGTGCATTTCAATACGGACGCCTCGGACGGTCTGGAGGCGATGATGCGCGACAAGCCGGACATGTTTGTGAACTGTGATACAAGCGCTGAAGACATTGCGCTCATCGCGTTCACCTCCGGGACAACAGGCCGAGCCAAGGGCACGATGCACACGCATCGAGATGTACTCGCCATCACCGACTGCTTTGCGCGCAACGTACTCAAGCCCGACGCATCGGACATATTCTGCGGCTCGCCCCCTCTCGCATTCACGTACGCGCTCGGCGGCTTGCTGTTATTCCCCATGCGGTTCGGAGCGTCCACTCTGATGTTGGAGAAAGCGTCACCGCTGCAACTCATTCAGGCTATAAACGATCATCGGCCGACGATTTGCTTCACTGCGCCGACGGCTTATCGCGCGATGCTTGGGATGATGGACGACCACGATGTGTCGAGCCTGCGCAAGTGCGTCTCAGCGGGGGAGACACTACCCGCTGCGACTCTGGAGGCGTGGAAGGCCGCCACCGGTTTGACCATCATTGATGGCATCGGCGCTACGGAGATGCTCCACATATTCATAAGCGCGGCCGGTGACCAGGTTCGGCCGGGCGCGACGGGGCGGCCGATTCCAGGTTATCAGGCGCGGATAGTGGATGAGAACGGGGTTCCCGTCGCAGTTGGCGAAGTTGGCCTTCTGGAAGTTCGAGGCCCGACTGGATGTCGATACCTGGACGATGTCGAGCGTCAGCGTAAGTACGTCCGCGATGGATGGAATCTCACCGGCGACGCGTACATGATGGACAGCGACGGCTACTACTGGTATCAGGCACGAAGCGATGACATGATCGTCTCGTCCGGCTACAACATTGCAGCACCGGAAGTCGAGAACGCTCTTCTGTTGCATCCCGCTGTGCACGAGTGTGCGGTAATCGGCATACCGGACGCGGAACGCGGTCATATCGTGAAGGCATTTATCGTGCTGCAGCCTGAAGCGCGCACAGAACCTCCCAGTGTCAAGAGTCTTCAGGACCATGTGAAGAGTGAGATCGCGCCATACAAGTATCCGCGAGCAATTGAATTCGTGGATGCTCTTCCACACACCGACACCGGAAAGCTTCAACGCTTCCGCCTTCGAGAAACTGCCCCATGAGCAACACCGAAGTTATCCAGCCAGCAGGCTGGCTGGCGCCAAGAGGTTACGCCAATGGGATCAGCGCAACTGGTCGAATCATATCCGTCGCTGGTCAGGTTGGCTGGAATCCCGAGACTTGTGCCATGGAGTGTGCAGATTTTGCCGCACAGGCGGCGCAAGCTCTCAAAAATGTTGTCGCGGTTCTGGCCGCAGCCGGCGCGCAACCGGAGCATCTGGTACGCATGACATGGTTCATCACGGACCGTTCGGCATACGTCGCAGCGCGGGGAGACATTGGCGAGTCATACCGTCAGATCATCGGTCGCCATTTCCCCGCAATGTCCGTCGTGATTGTTCATGGACTGATCGAACCAGACGCCGACGTTGAGATCGAAGCCACCGCCGTGGTGCCGACATGACGCAATCACATGGTACTCGTTCCGCGGTTATCGTCGACGCGCTTCGTACGCCCATTGGTCGCCATCGTGGCGCTCTGGCACGCGTGCGCCCCGACGACCTGGCCGCAGCGGTGATTCGTGAGGTCGTCTCCCGAACAAAAGTCGATCCAAGTCAAATAGATGACGTCATATTCGGCTGTACCAACCAGGCCGGTGAAGACTGCAGGAACGTCGCGCGCCTCGCCTCGCTGATCGCCGGGTTACCCGTCACGGTACCTGGCCAGACTGTTAATAGACTCTGCGGCTCCGGTCTTCAGGCAATCGTCAGCGCAGTGCACGCGATTCGTTCCAACGAGGGCGACTGTTTCATAGCGGGTGGGGTCGAGAGTATGACGCGCGCCCCGTGGGTCACGCTTCGCCCTGATGAACCCTTTGCCCGATCGGTCCCGGAGACGGCGGATAGCACGATTGGTTGGCGTTTTACGAATCCGGGTCTCCAGAGGGAGTGGACAATTTCGATGGGGCAGACCGCCGAGGTTGTCGCGGAACGGTACGGCATCTCGCGCGCCGATCAGGATGCGTTTGCGGTGGAGAGTCAGCGACGAGCCGTCCACGCTATCTCGTCCGGCACGTTCGACAACGAATTGATTACAGTGCCCGCGCCGCGGCGCGGAGCACCGCCAATCATCGTTGATCGTGATGAGCATCCACGCTGGGATGTCACACTGGAGTCGCTCGCAAAGCTCCGTCCGGCGTTCAGCAATACGGGTGGTACCGTAACGGCGGGGACATCCAGTGGGATAAACGACGGTGCAGCAGCGCTCCTTATAATGAGTGAGCAGGCGGCAATCGAACGCGGCCACAAACCGCTCGTGCGAGTATTGTCGAGTGCTGTTGCTGGAATTTCCCCGGAAGTAATGGGTGTCGGCCCGGTTCCAGCTGTACGGCTTGCGCTGCGGCGCGCGGGCCTTGCGATGGATGCAATCGACCTGATCGAACTCAATGAAGCGTTTGCATCCCAGGCGCTTGCGTGCATCCGCGAATTGGAGATACCGCTCGATCGCGTCAATGTGAATGGTGGCGCGATCGCGCTTGGTCATCCGCTGGGAGCAAGTGGCGCGCGAATCATGACTACGCTGGTACATGAGATGCATCGTCGCGATGCAAGGTACGGGCTTGCAACCATGTGCATCGGGGTTGGACAGGGGATCGCGGTGGTCGTGGAGCGAGCATGAGCACTGTCGCGATTATCGGCGCCGGGACAATGGGGCATGGGATCGCGTACGTCTCACTTATCGCGGGCTACGACGTCGTTCTCAACGACGTCAATTCGGAAACCCTCGAGCGCGCGCATGCGCACATCGGCAACGCACTCGATTCCGGCGTTGTGCGCGGCAAAGTGACGGAAGAGATGCGCCGGGATGCTCCAATGCATCTTTCACTCACGACCGATCTGGATCTTGCGGTTGCAGGTGCGAACATGGTAATCGAAGCTGCGCCGGAAATCCTTGCTGTCAAGCAAGCCATTTTCGCGCGCGTGTCTGAGCGCGTTCCGTCGGATACCACTATCGCCACCAATACTTCTTCGCTGTCGATTACTTCGATCGCAGCTGCCGCAACATCTCCCGAACGTGTAGTGGGCATGCACTTTTTCAATCCGGTCGCTGCAATGAAGCTCGTTGAACTTGTACGCGGTGACTCAACCGGCCCCGATACCGTTGCTTCCGCTCGCACCTTTGTGGAGTCCCTCGGAAAAACCGCAATAGTAGTTGGAGACTCGCCGGGCTTCGCAACGAGTAGACTTGGTATCGTACTGGGCCTGGAGGCCATGCGGATGCTGGAGCAGGGCGTTGCAAGCGCCCACGATATCGATACTGCCATGGAGCTCGGTTATAACCATCCTGTAGGACCTCTGAAGCTCACGGATATCGTGGGGCTGGATGTCCGGCTTGCGGTGGCTGACCATCTGCACGACTCCTTTGGCGGCTCGATATACGAGGCTCCCAGGATCCTCAGAGCGATGGTAGCTGCCGGCAAACTGGGCAAAAAGTCCGGCAACGGATTCTATGAATGGGAAACGACCGAAACGGCGGGGCCATAAGAGGCCGTTTCGTCGTAACTTTCACATGTTTGCGATCGTCAATGTTCCAACGGATGAAGCGCGGATCCATAACATCAACGGCGGCGCCTCTTTAAAGATGACCACGCAGCATCAACCTGCGCAGTCTCCAACAGTTGGACCCGATGGCCTGAACCGAGCTCCGGAGGCCGCGGAGCGCGACGCGCGCCTCAACCTGATATACAACAGCACGCACGACTGCATGTTTCTCATACGCGTCGAGGGCGCTGGGATTTTCAGGTGTGAGTCCGTCAATCGCTCGTACTCAAGCGTAACCGGTCTGAGTGAGGCAGATGTCATCGGGCGCCGACCCGAGGAATTTCTCCCTCCGGCGGCCGCTGAATTCGTACTCCAGAAGTATCGGGAGGCAATCGATGTCGGCGAAGTGCTCAAGTACTCCGAAGACATCCTGCTACCAGCCGGTCGTGTCGTATTCGAGACGGTCCTTACGCCGATCATGGATAGCTCTGGGCAGTGCACGCACCTGCTCGGCGCGATGCGCGACATCAGTGATCGCACGTTCGCCGAGGAGGCACTGCGCGAGAGCGAATCGCGCTATCGCCAGCTATTCGAGAGTAATGGTTCCATTCAGTTTCTGGTAAATGCCGACACCGGCCGAATCCTCGATGCCAACCCGGCGGCAGAACGTTTTTATGGCTGGACGCGTGGGCAGTTCCAGATGATGAATGCTTCGGACATCGCCGATATTTCCGATGAAGAGTGGATCCAATACGCAACCCGTGTCGCCGTAGGCGATGGGACGGTTGCTGTTCGTGAACATCGCACGGCATCCGGCGAAAGAAGGACCGTCGAGGTATTCGCCAACATCTTCATTACAGGTACTACCCGGGTCTTCCATTCAATTGTCCACGACATAAGTGATCGGTTACGCGCGCAGGAAGAGATGCGCAACTCAGAGGCACGGTTCCGGTCCGCGGTGGATAACGGCCCGGATCTTTTCACCGTGCTTGATACAATCCGCAACGCCGACGGCGCGATAATTGATTTCCGGATTGTTGAAGTCAATGCCAGGACTGGCACCGCCTTCGGCGTAGATCCGGCACGAATGATCGGACGAAGCTTCGACGAGTTGCTCCCGTACTCGGCGAACGCAGCGTTGCTCAAGAGCCTGGTCGCAGTTGCCGAAACCGGTGAAGCGGCCGAGAGCGAGGTACAGCCGCGCGTAGGCCCCCTCGCTGAGAAATGGCTTTCGTGTCAGATCGTTGCGCTCGGGCGCGGTGTCGCAATCACTGCTCGCGACGTAACTGATCGAAGGCGCGCAGAGGACGAACTGCGAGTGTTGTCAGAGGTTGACGCTCTCACCGGGCTGCTCAACCGGCGAGGGTTCGAGACCATTGCAGCCAAACATCTCAAGTCTGCCGAGCACTCGACCAAGTCGTCTTACCTGTTTTACTTCGACATGAATGGCTTCAAGGCAATCAACGATACATGGGGTCATGCCATTGGCGACGAGGCACTCGTGAAGATGGCGGAAGTGCTCCGCCAGACCTTTCGCGAGCGCGATATAATCGCTCGAACGGGTGGGGATGAATTTGTCGCCCTGGCCCTGAGCTGCGGTGACGTCACCAACAGCGTGCTGACCCGGCTCCAGACCGAGTTGGCACAGCAAAACAGTCGCAATATCCTCGCTGGAGATGGATACATACTTGAAACAGCGGTTGGCATGGCGCGATTCAATCCGGAAGCTCCGCGATCGTTAGCAGCCCTGCTCGCGATGGCAGATCGCGAGCTCTATGAAGACAAGAGAATAACGAGGCGTGAGACCGCGTAGCAGCACGCTGCGGTCAATCGCGCGATGCGGTACCTCTTGATGCAGTTGGCGCAGGAAGCAGGCGGATCGAAGTGGTTGCTTTCTCGCCATTCGCCTGTATCTCGACGGAGTACGTACCAGCCGGCGCGTCGTACAGTTCGTCTTCGGCGCGCGCGCGCTGCAACCGAAGATCCCAGACAAGACCGTTGACCCCGCGGAACGCGTTGTCACGGATCTGGCGAACGGTGGCTCCCGTCGAGTCGCGTACTGTGATGGCAACCTCTCCAGAGTCAGCAACGGCAAAATAGAGTGTGGCCGTCGGTCGTCCACGCCGAGCATCGCCGGGTACCGTCTCCCAGGGGAAATAGTCTAGCGTAACTGACTTCGGTGAGAAGACGCGGAGTCCGGATGCCACCGCGCCAGTCTTCAGCTGTGATGCCATCTCTTCGATTGGCATGAGATCCAGAATCCACGCCCCACGTCCGTAGCTTCCGAGCACAAGTTGGTGCTCGCGCGCGTGCACCGTCAGGTCCATCACCGGCGTACTCGGAAGCGTGCCCGAAAGCGATTGCCAGTGCAAACCGCGATCGAGCGATATGTACGCGCCCAGATCGGTACCGGCAAAAAGAATATCACGGTCCGCCGGATCTTCCTTGATCACGTTTACCGCGTTCATCGGGAGACCTTCGGCGATTGGCCGCCACGAATCACCAAGATCATCGGATACATAGATGTACGGGCGCGTATCATCTTCCCTGAAACCGGTGAAGCTTACATACACGGTCTTCGCCAGGTGAGACGAAAGCGTGACGCGGCTGACCCACTTGTGCGGCAAGCGTGCCCCGATCCTGGCCCAGTGACCGCCGTCATCTGTCGTTCGCCAGAGGCTCCCTCCTTCCGTCCCGACGATCAACACGCCGCGCGTCAATGGCGATTCCGCGAGCATTGTTGCGGCACCACTCGGAACAACCGCGCGATCGCCGCCAGCCGGATCGCCGATGTTCGGGCTGATCGCCTTCCACGTCGCACCCCGGTCCTCTGTCTTCATGACACGCGTGCCGGCGGCGTACAGCGTATGCGGATCGTACTTGGATATGAAGAACGGCGTGTACCAGCTGAACTTCAGCGAAGTGTCCCCTCGCGCCAGACGTGGATGAATATCGGTTGAAGAAGGCCCGAACGAGTTGACCGAAACGCCATCAAGATCCATTCGGCGCATTCCACCGTTCTGGTGCTCATAATACACAAGCCGATCGTTGGTAGGATCAGGAAGAGTCACGAAGGAATCGCCACCCGTCCACGGATCCAGGTAAACACTTCGCCACTTGTCCGGAACAGCATCATCGATCGACGCGTTGCTCGGCCCGTATATCGCTGCGTCGTCCTGCGTGCCCGCAAAGATGTTGTACGGAGTGTGATCGTCTGTTGCAACGAAGTACATCTGAAGAACAGGAATGTTGTTGAGGTGCAACCAGCTATCCCCCTCATCGTACGATTCGAACAGACCGCCGTCGTTACCCAGCAATATTCTCTTGGGATTCAGCGGATCGATCCATATCTCGTGCTGGTCCAGATGCAGCGCGCGACCATCCGTGTCGTGGACGCGAAGAATCTTGTCGCCAATCCGGTGCCAGGTGCGACCGCCGTCCATCGAATGGAATCCGTGATTGCCAAGGATGAACAGGTCGTCGGGATTCGTGGGGCTGACTCTCACGTCTGCAAACTTCCAACCGTACTCACCGAACACGCTGTAAAGATCCGCCGAATTCGCACGGTGCCAGCTCTCGCCCTTGTCATCGGAGCGGTACACTTCCCCACCGATATACGGATGCTTCGTGCCAGCGGGCTTCGCGCGGTTATCCAAAAATATGTAGACAACACTCGGATCACTTGGCGCAACATCGATGCCTGCTCTGCCGAGTGGTCCATTCGGAAGCCCGTTCGTCACGTGTCGCCAGTGGTCGCCTCCGTCAACCGACTTGTACAGCCCGCCGTCAGTGCCGCTTTCAATGTGCCATGCCCAGGCATAGAGGATATTCGGATTTCCCGGATCCATGGCCATGTCGATGACTCCAGTCGAGTCATTGATTGCCAGCACATGACTCCAGTGTTCGCCCCCGTCAATTGTCTTGAAGACGCCACGCTCAGGATTGGTCGACCACTGATGACCCATCGCTCCTACATAAACAATTTCCGGGTTACGAGGGTTGATGATCACCTTGCCTATATGATGCGATTCCGCAAGGCCCATGTTGTGCCACGTTGCTCCTGCATCTGACGACTTGAAGACGCCAGTGCCGGGGTAGCCGTAACCCGTGTAGCGAGGTTGTGCTTCGCCGGTCGCAACCCATACTACATTCGGATTGCTTGCCGCAACTGCGATGTCGCCGATCGCGAACGAAGACTCGTGATCAAAGATCGGACGCCAGGTCAGTCCGTTGTTGATGGTCTTCCATACGTTGCCTGTGCCAACACCGACGTAGATCGTGCCGTTGCCACCCTGCGGCACCGCGATGGCTTCAATGCGCGCGCCGATCTTTGTCGGTCCGTCGGCACGCCACGGCATTCCGCGGAATGGTGAGGCGTTCGCCAGACGCAGGTAGTCCTGCCATGCTGTCGCCCGAAGCGCAGAATCTGTGGCTTGAGCCGCCAAGGGGCTGATTGGCCCCGCAACTGCCAGGATTCCCGTGAAAACCGAAGCGGCGACTCCGCGACCGGACGGCACCATAATAGCATGAAGGCTGTTGCACACTCGTCGGAGCGAGCCGGTACGAAGGTGAGGCGAGAAATTCACGAAACTCTGATCCTCGGAGTTGATTTTTTCGGGCGTCGGCACCGGTGGACGAGAGCCACTCCAGTATCGATCAGGCGACAAGTAAGCAAACTGACACAACGACATAGTCAATGTCCATACTACAAATGTTTCGAGGCGACTCACCAGATTTTCATTTTGACCGCGGCTTCTGGCGGCGACGCGGCCTCATCGGCGTGATGATACTCGCCACCCTGGCGTGTCAACGCGGGGACGGGCAGGTCACAAGCTATAATCACGGGAATTCCGACGGGGGCCGCATTGCTCAACTCGGTGTCACGCATTCGACCGCCCGCCCTGACAGCGCTTTGGTTCGCGCTGCAATTCGGCGTGCGTTGGCAGACTCGGTTCCGCCGAAGGGCGTCACTGCGCATCGCTGGCGACATGTTCGCAACCTGTACACCGCGAGCGCGTACGCGCCGCTATGGATCGGACGGACAGGAGCATCGGCAAATGCAAAGTCGCTGGTTCGTGCCCTCGCACATGCGGATGACGACGGACTGAGGCTTTCCGACTTCGGGCTTGACGATATCGATTCCGTACTTGCTACAGTGGTGGGCGCGCGCGCGGGCGACGCGTCACCAGAGCAGGTTACACACGCCGACGTACTACTCTCCAGCGCATTCGCGACATACGGCGAAATCATGCTGCGTGGTCGCGTCGATCCACGGCAAGTGCAGCGCACGTGGCACATCGAGCTGCGCGACGCAGACGTGGACAGCGTATTGGCGAGCGCGCTCCAGGCGAATGATTTTCAAGCGGCACTCGCGAAATTCCGGCCCGATTTGACCGGCTACAGCACGCTCCGACAGGCACTCGCCCAGTATCGAGGCATCGTCGCCAAGGGCGGATGGCCACAGCTCCCGAACGGCACGACGCTTCGCGTAGGCGACAGCGGGACGGCTGTTCCGATTCTACGTCAGCGACTCGCAGCCGAAGGGTTGATCACCGGTTCGGTCATCTCGACAGATGAACACTACGACAGCGTTCTCGCTGGTCGAGTGGCGGCATTTCAGGCGCTGCACGGACTCGCCACCGACAGCACGGTGGGACCCGGCACGCTCAGGTCGCTAAACATCCCCGCCACACGGCGTGTCGACGAAATTGCCGCCAACATGGAGCGGTACAGATGGCTGCCGCACGATCTTGGCGGACGTTACATCGTCGTCAACATCCCTGCATTTCATCTAAGCGCATTCGACAATGGACGCGCTGTACTTCGCATGAAAGTCGTAGTGGGTGCCACGTACGGCGGCCGCGCAACACCGATCTTCAGCGACTCGGTGAGCTATGTCGACTTCGGTCCGTACTGGAATGTTCCATCCAGCATCACGCGTGCAGAGATTCTTCCAAAGGTGCGCAATGATCGTTCCTACCTGGCGCGCAACAACTACGAAATCGTTACTGGCGGCAATCCGGTAAGGGTGGTTCCGCTATCGTCGCTCAGCCAGTCGGCTCTCGCAGGCCAGAATTTCCGTTATCGCATTCGCCAGAGGCCAGGTCCGAGAAACGCGCTGGGGCGCGTGAAGTTCATCTTCCCCAACAACTACAACGTGTACCTTCACGACACGCCCCAGGGTCAGTTGTTCGGTGAGCGTGTGCGTGCATTCAGCCACGGATGCATTCGCGTGGAGCAGCCCGGGCTACTCGCGCAATTCCTACTGGAGCGGCAAGGCTGGACAGCCGACGCGGCGAACGCGGCGATGAATTCGGGAAAATCGCGGCGTGTGGACCTTGAGAAAAAGGTTCCGGTTTACATCGCCTACTTCACAACGTTCGCGCGGCAGGACGAGTTGGCCTTCCGGCCCGATCTGTACCGGCTGGACGACACGCTGATCAAGGCGCTGGGCAGCGCTAGCGACAACCCGACCACCACCGCGGCAGCGGCGCGCCTGCTGGAGCTGGTGGGTAAGTAGTGCGGCAACTGGGCCATAAAAAAACTGGGCGCCGGCGACGCGGCTCCCAGCATCGAGAGAGATACAACTGAACCCCCACAGGCCCGGCAGGAATCGAACCTGCAACCCCCGGTTTTGGAGACCGGTGCTCTACCAATTGAGCTACGGACCTACACTTATTCTCCGAACCCCAAAAAGGGGTGGCTGACGGGAATTGAACCCGCAACCCCCGGAACCACAATCCGGTGCTCTAACCAATTGAGCTACAGCCACCATACTCGGCATCCCGCCCGAGCAGTTCATTCTAATCCCGCCATCAAAGCCCAGCAACCAAGGCCGCCGGGTTAGTTCGCGATGGTTCAGTCCTTTGCGCGGTCCATGTATTCGCCGGTCGTCGGGTTCACGCGAACCCGCTCGCCCTGTGCAATGAATTCCGGCACATTGATCGTCACTCCGTTGCTCAGCGTCGCCGGCTTCGTAGAGGCTGTTTTCGTCGCCGTCTTCATGACTGGAGCGGTATCAACGATGTCGAGATTGAGCGAATTCGGGAGCTGGATCCCGATCGGGTTGCCGTTGTAGTACTCGGCCTGGATCTTCATTCCCGACTGCATCCACTGGGCTGAATCACCCAGCGCCTCCGCATCCATCTCGATCTGATCGTAGTTCTCGGTGTTCATGAAGTGATACGTGTCGCCACCCTGATACATGAACTCGAGATCGTGTGTCTCCATCGCAGCCCTCTCGATGGTGTCGGCCGCACGGAAACGGTGCTCGAAGCTGTTGCCCGTGCGAATATTCTTGAGCTTCGCCTGAACCATCGCCCGAAGGTTACCCGGGGTGTGGTGGCGGAACTCGACGACGCGGCATGGCTCACCCTCGAACACGAGAACCATTCCCCGCCGAATCTGTGTGGCTGGAAAGGCCATTCGTCAAATCCTCGGAAAAACGTACATAGCCCTTGAAATTAGCCGGTTGGCGGTGCTCCAAGCAACCGTCGGATCATGGGGGTGACAGGGCTGGCCATAGTGATTTCCACACATTGCCGGCCACGATTCTCTCGCCCCGAACGTTGGGATGCAGCCCGTCGGCCTGATTCAAAGCAGGAATACCCGCCACGCCCTTCAGGAGGAACGGCACCAGCGTCGCCCCCTTTTCCCTTGCGAGGTCCCCGTACATCGCATGGAATGCCGCTGTATACTGGGGTCCAAGGTTCGGAGGAGCTTCCATTTGCACCAGGAATATCCGGGCCTTCGGCTTCCGCGTCTTGATGCTGTCCAGAATTGCGGAGATGTTGGCGCGCGCCTCGGCGACAGGTAGAGCCCTCAGCGCATCGTTCGCGCCCGTCTCAAGCACCACCACGTCGGCCGGGGCGCGAAGCACCCAGCCAATTCGATTCAATGCACCAGCCGAAGTTTCTCCGCTCACGCCGGCATTAATCGCCACGATCGGCGTCCCCGCCGAATCGGCCTTGTCCTGAATAAGCGCAGGATAGGCCTGCTCCGGCTCAAGCCCGAGGCCTGCGGTGAGGCTGGTGCCAATGAAGAGTACCCGCGGAGCTGTGCTCGGCGCGACGTCCGCATCTCGCTGAGCCGCCGGCATCGTCTGCAACGACCCAGGCCCCTCAGCTTTCCCTCCCCTATCTTTGGATGCGGACCCGCATCCGACCAACACCAGCGCGGCGACAAGCGTAGCGGCAGTGTAGTTACACATATAGCGGACGTCTTTTCTAATGCTCATCGCAGAATCATTGACCAAGGAATACAGGAGCGGCGAGCGCACGCTCGCTGTTCTCAAGAACGTATCGTTCGTGGTTCAGCCCGGCGAGTTTGTTGCAATTACGGGTCCTTCGGGGAGCGGTAAAACTACGCTCCTGGGCCTGCTCGCGGGGCTCGATACACCGAGCGGGGGCCGCGTGATCCTGGATGGCGCCGAGATGTCCAGCATGTCCGAAGATGACCGCGCTCGAATTCGATCGGCGAAAGTCGGCTTCGTTTTTCAGAGTTTCCAACTCATTTCGACGCTCACAGCGTCAGAAAATGTTCAGGTGCCGCTGGAACTCCGCGGCGAGTCAGGCGCCGAGCGTCGCGCTGCTGATCTTCTGGAGCGAGTTGGGCTCGCCGAACGCGGTACGCACTTCCCGATGCAGTTGTCCGGAGGTGAGCAGCAACGGGTTGCGATTGCGCGCGCCTTTTCCAACCGACCGTCAATCTTATTTGCCGACGAGCCGACCGGGAACCTCGACGCAGCGAGTGGTGAGAGAGTAGTCGCGCTGCTCGAGGAACTGAATCGCGAGTCCGGATCAACCGTCGTCATCGTCACGCACGATGCCGTCCTCGCCGCTCGCGCACGACGTCAGATTCGACTTGCCGACGGCGTGGTCATCGAAGACACCGGCTCAACGGGCCACACGGCTTGAGCGCGTCGCCATTTCAGCTCGCGCGACTCGCATGGCGCGAGAGTCGTACGACGCGCCGCAAGTTGTTCCTGTACATGTCCACGATTGCCGTCGGCGTCGCCGCCCTCGTATCGATCGATTCGTTTGCACGGAACGTCACGCGTTCGGTGCGCGAGCAGTCGCGCGCGGTCATGGGCGGCGACGTCCAGTTGTCGAGTCGGCGTCCGTTCGGAAAGGAGTCTGAACATCTTCTGGACTCGCTCCGGGCAGCCGGCGCTCCCAACGTCCGGCTCACAACGTTTCCGTCGATGGCCGTGTTGCCACGGAATGGGAACACGCGCCTTTCACAGATCTACGGCGTCGGGGTTGGGTATCCGCTGTATGGACAGATCACAACCGAGCCAGCAGGCCAGTACGAATCGCTGCAATCCGGGCCGAACGCTCTCATCGATCCATCTCTTCTGCTCACGCTCGAAGCACGCATTGGCGACACGCTGAAGGTCGGGTACGGCGAATTTGTGATTCGCGGTACGTTGAAAGATGTCCCTGGCGCGTCGGGGCTGTCCAGCGCATTTGCGCCTCGGGTTTATATCCCTGCGCGCTATCTGCCTGAGACACGGTTGCTGGTCTTCGGCAGCACGGCAGAATACTCTGCGCTGCTCAAGCTCGACGCGAATACAGACCCGCAGTCGTTCGTGAAGCCGTTTCGAGCGACACTCACCAAGCAGGACGTGCAAGTTCGCACGGTAACACAGGCTGAAGAACGTGCTGCGCGCGCAACCGAGAGTCTCGCGAATTTCATCGGGATCGTGGGAATGGTTGCGCTACTGCTTGGCGGCATTGGCGTCGCAAGCGGCGTGCGTTCCTTTGTGGCGCGCAAGATTGACACAGTTGCCATTTTCCGTTGCCTCGGCGCCTCCGGTAATCAGGTTCTGGGTATGTACGTTGCCCAGGCCGCTGTGATGGGACTTCTGGGTGCCGTTCTTGGAGCTGCCGCGGGGGTTGTGATCCAATTCCTGCTTCCCATGGCCTTCGTCGGCATGCTGCCAGTTGACGTTCATGTGACCGCCGAGCCCGTCGCGATTGTTTCCGGCATTCTCATTGGTGGCTGGATCGCGCTGGTCTTTGCGCTGCGGCCGCTTCTCGCGCTCCGAAACGTGTCGCCACTTCAGACGCTTCGCCGCGACTCTGACTCGGCGGTACTCCGGATGAGCTGGAAGGACATCCCGCGAATGATCGTGAACGTAGCACTGGTACTGAGTGTTATCGGAGTAGCGGTTGCTCGCGCGCAAACGATTCGACAGGGTTTGTGGCTGGCCGCGGCTACGGGCGCGGTACTACTGGTGCTCTCGCTTGTTGCGACTGCGCTCGCATGGGGAGCAAAGAAATCGATTCGCGCCAGATGGCCGTATGTCGTGCGTCAGGGGTTGGCGAATGTGTACCGACCGGCCAACCAGACGCGCGCGGTAATGCTATCGCTGGGCTTCGGCGCATTTCTGGTGACAACGCTGTATCTGGTACAGAACAGTGTCGTGAGTGACCTGTCGCTCAATGCTGCGTCATCGGGCGCGAATCTCTTGATGTTTGACGTGCAGGATAATCAGGCTGCTCCGATCGACTCGATCATACATGCCCACGGCTTCACGGTTACTCAACAGTCGCCTGTGGTACCGATGAAGATCTCGTCGATCAACGGGCGCAGCACGGAATCGCTTTCAAGAGATACGCTGAAGAATCGTAGAGCGGGCTGGGCCGTACGGCGCGAATATCGCTCCACGTACCGCGACTCCATAACCGCCGGCGAAACGATTACAGCTGGGAAATGGTTCACGCCAAGTATTGCGCAAACCAAACCGTTTGCACCCGGAGATACCGGCGAAGTTTCGCTCGACGCCGGTGTTGCTGGAGAATTGAAGGTGAAGCTTGGCGACGAGATAACCTGGAACGTCCAGGGCGTGGATATCCCAACCCGCGTCACCAGCTTGCGCGACGTGCGATGGACCCGTTTTGAACCGAACTTTTTTGCGGTGTTTCCAAGCCGCGTGTTACGGGATGCTCCGCATCAATTCACGGTACTGGCCAACGTCCCGGGAGTCACCGGCGTTGCAGCTGTACAACGCGACGTGGTGAAGCGGTTCCCGAATGTATCGAGCATAGATCTCACCCTCATCACCGAGACAATTGGGAAGATCGTCGACAGGGCGTCGACCGCGGTCAGATTCATGGCGCTGTTCAGCGTGATAATGGGCATTCCAGTTCTCTTCAGCGCCGTTTCATCGACACGACGTGAGCGAATTCGGGAGAGTGTTCTACTCAAGACATTGGGTGCGACTCGCGGCCAGATTATGCGGATCCTGGTGATCGAATACGCACTGTTGGGTATTCTTGGGAGCCTTACCGGTCTCGTGCTCGCGCTCGGCGGCGGATGGGCACTCGTTCACTTCATCTTTGGAGTGCAATACTCGCCAGCCTATGCTCCTGCGATCGCAATCACCGCGATAATGATGGCAATCGCAATTGCGATCGGTGTGATCGCTGGTCGCGGTGTCTTTAAGGAGACCGCCATGACGGCGCTGCGCGAGAGCTGACACCTGCGCCGCTGGATTTACCTCACTCGGACTACGTACACTCGCCCGTTCGGGTCTGCCGTTGGGTTACCGCCGGAATCGGTTATGCGAATCGTCCGCGCACCACCGGTTGACAGTGACGTGAGAAAGTAGGCAGCAGATGAGGCCGGAACCTTTGCCGTCAGTGTCGTTGTTCCGTTCCCAACCTGCCCTGTCGGCAGGTATCCGGCTGCATTCTCGTTTCCGATCAACGTGCCCGTGACGATGTCACGCAGGTAATAGCTCTTGTAACTGTATGGAGAACCGCTTGCCATGTACGGCTGGTGATCTGTATACAGCGTCACAAGAAAGCGCGCAAGAATCGTATCGAGTGGAACCCCCGAAGCCTTGACGAGATTCACAACTCCTGTGTCGGGGCCGGCTACGAGCGCACGTGTGAGCGTTTGCGGGTCTCCACCGGTATTGAACCAGTCGGCAACGTAACGGAGAAGCGCCCATTCAGCACCACGCGACGCCAGATTCGCTGCGGCTTTGGTGTGGTTTACGATCGCCGCAGTTGTATCCGGGCGCTCCACGTAGTACTTGGAACGCGCAAAATTCTGAAGGAAGAACGCCTTTGTAACCGTCGAGTCGAGGTTGAGGAGATCATTCGATGACACGGGAACGTTGTTGGGAAAACCAGCTTTGACTCGCCCGACTGCATCTTCCGCAAAATGAGCGAGCCCTTCGTCAAGCCAGGTGGCTTCGAACTGCTCTTTGGCTGGCGACGCATACCGATTGCCCGAATTGATCATGTGCTGAAATTCATGCGCGATGGTTCCGCGCGTGACCTGGCGCACAAATGCAGTGGTGAAGGCATTCCCGTTAT
>JBDTAW010000312.1:0-5315 GCA_039924445.1 Gemmatimonadaceae bacterium | reverse complement strand
CCAAGTACATCCCGCACCCGCAACCGTTGTCCTGCCGCGTGCGGCGGTGTGTGCGGAAGTGTGAGCGCGAACAGACCAAAGACGAGCGAGGCCAGAGCTGCGATCTTCATCGGAATCGCCGTCGACTCGATTCCTAGTGTTCCAACAAGCACGCCGGCGACGATCCAGCCGATTGTGCCGAGCACGCGGATCTTCGGGAAGTCGCGGGACGGGTTCTCGATGTGATCGAAGCTGATCGAGTTCGCCAGTGCCAGCGTCGGCATGAACGTGAGCGCGTAGATGATCAGCAACGGATAGAACGACGAGAACGTCGTGATCGTCGACACGTAATACAGTATCACCGCACCGATGATCAGCAGTACCGCCATCACGCGCTCTGATGAGAAGAAGCGGTCCGCGATCATACCAACGAAGAACGGCGAGATCATCGCCGCGATTCCCATGCTACCGTACGCGAGACCCGCCTGCCCGCCGTTGAACTTGAGCGTCTCGATGAAGTACGTGCCTGCAGTAACGTACCAGGCACCGTACACGAAATACTCCAGGAACATCATCACCGATAGCTTGACGCGTGTTGCGGTCATTAACGAATCCGATCCTCAAGGCGACATGGGTTATCTCGCGCTGACTGCGCGGCATTAATGTGCGGAATTACCACCGAATCCGCCAATCCGGTGCAACAGTCGCATGCGGCAAGCATTCAGGTTTAGAACGCTCGTTCGGATTGACCCCTCAGGCGGTTGCGGACCTCAGGATCAGAACGCGACTCGCTCCTTTCGCGCCATACGATTAGTCGCGACATTCAGAACGTGTCAAATACAACTTCACTTCCAGTCTCGTTCGCTGACGTCGCCCGCGCTGCCGAGACGCTTGGCGGAATCGCGCACCGCACGCCGGTGCTTACATCGCGCACCGCCAACGCCATAGCGGACGCGCAGCTCTTCTTCAAATGCGAGAACTTCCAACGCGTCGGGGCGTTCAAGTTTCGAGGCGCGTACACCGCTGTCAGCCGACTGACGGATGATCAGCGCAAGCGGGGAGTGATCACATTCTCGTCCGGTAATCACGCGCAGGCGATGGCTCTCGCCGGACGCCTGCTCGGCGTTCCTGTCACGGTAATCATGCCGGCGAACGCGCCGGCTCTCAAACTGGCCGCAACGCGTGGTTACGGTGCGACTGTCGTCATCTACGATCCCAACGTCGAAAATCGCGAGGAGACTGCCGCCGCAATAGTCGCCGAGCAGGAATTGACACTCATTCCACCGTATGACCATCCCGATGTCATTGCCGGACAGGGCACAGCAACGCTGGAGCTCATCGACGAAATCGGACCACTCGATGCACTCGTCGTCCCGGTCGGGGGCGGTGGACTGCTCTCCGGCTCCGCGATTGCGGCCACGGAGTGCTCACCGGGTTGCGCGATCTACGGCGTGGAACCTGAAGCGGGCAACGACGGGCAACGCTCGTTCCGGTCGGGAGAGATCGTGAACATCCCGGTGCCGGATACCATTGCTGATGGCGCGCGTACGCAACACATCGGAACGATTGTGCTCCCGATCCTGCGCGCGCTGGTCCGTGACATTGTGACGGTGAGCGACGATCAGCTTCGCACGCAGATGCGCTTCTTCATGGAGAGAATGAAGATCGTGGTTGAGCCAACGGGATGCCTTGGCGCAGCCGCCGTGATGCAACACGCTATCGACTTGAAGGGAAAGCGCGTTGGAATCATTCTCACCGGTGGCAACGTGGACCCTGCAACTTTCTGCGAGTGCATGTCTGCGGCAGGGGCTCTCAGCTAGCGCGGGCAATATCTGACTACGTGTCACTCACGCGTCACTCACGCGTCACTCAAAGATCAATTATCGGAACAACACGAACGGAGCTCTCGCCTCTGTGAATGTGAACGGCCCCTGTCTTTGCGGTCCGAACAGGTTTACGTCGATGCCGTTGCCAATTGCGTTGATCCTTACTGAATTTAGCTCCCAGTGATCGACGTTCGTGCCTGCCGTGGCGTTGGTCGTGATCTCGACTCTTTTTATCGAGGACGCGGCGATGGGCGTGGTCAGCATTACCTCGACCGTTTCCGTGTACGCCGGCAAGAACATCCCGCCCTTGCTGATGTTAGCGTAGGACTGAGATGTACCATCCGCGAGGGTCATCGTGAGATCAACATGATCCGCGCCTCCGCGCATATCGTCGTTTCCGGTTTCAAACTCGACGAGCAGCTTGTGAACCAGTCCGTCAGCAGCGAATACCGGCTGCGGAATATTCGGTGACACCGAAGCGCTGTATTTGCCGTCGACGAAATAGGTGCGCCATACTTTCTCTGGATGCTCGATGTATGAATACGTCGCGTCATCAGGCAGCGGTCTTAGCGTTTGAACGCTGTTCGGGAAATTCGGATCGAAGATGTAAATCCTGACGTCAGTCTTGTAGTCACTAAGATCGCCGTTGTAGCGGCCGAGATCATATCCAATTGCGAGGACCTGATGGTCGCCGGCGCTGAGAGCGAATCCCTTGAGGCCAAGCGGGACTGGAATACCTCTATCGATGAATGACCGCAGTTCCTGCAATCGGCCAGTCAGCCCCCAGTTGAAAAATTCGACTGAGCGCGATCCGAACGGATTGACAGTCGTTTCAGCCCACTTGTCCATGTTCGACACCAGGGACGCGACCTGCCTCGAGTACAGATACTGCTGCAGCGCGGTATTGTTCGCGGGTCTCCACTGCTGGGCGGGAACAGAATTGTTCCCCAAGTAGTAATCCAGAACGGCGTAGGTCATCCCTCCGCACAGACCACTCGTTGTGAAATTGAGCGGTGGGCCGATGAAGCTGTTCTTGAAATCATTTCCGAACTTGAATCCGTGAATCTTCGGCTCGAAAGTAGTCCACTTCGCTGTTGGTGAAGACGGAGGCCTGCTGGTCACGGTTGGCGAAGCTGCGGGCGCACCAGTTCCCGGTGTTTGCACTGGCGGCGTCGACGCCACGGTAGCTGTCACATTGAGCGACACTTTGGGAAACGTCCCGGCACTAGTGCTCACCGGACCAGGCGTGTAAAAGCTCCCGATCGTCCATTCGCCCGTTCCGGCCGGAACTCCCGTGATCTGCTGGCTCGTTCCAGTGACACTCATGCCGGTATTCGTAATACCAGGGCCCCAGAGCTGATAAAACGCCGCATCAGGTACTGCCTGCCATGATACTATGACGATACCGTCGCCATTCTGCCTCGCGGTTAGGCCTGCCGGATTCACCGGCTCTGGTCGAGTGAACTCGATTGTCGATGAGCGCGCCTGCCCATTGTCACCGTGTGCTGTGACCTCGTAGACGTAGACACCTGATAGCGGGAAGTTGGAATCGTCCCAAGCGGTAGTGCTGAGCCCAGCAGCCGCAGTGCGACAGCATTCCGGGGATTGTTTATTCCACCGACGCACTGAATAACTGGAAGCGCCGAGCCCCTGCGTCCACGAAAGTTTCGCGTTCGATGGTGTGCCTCTGACAGCGAGTCCGCGGGGAGCGAGCAGCACGGATGCTGGCGCAGGACCCGGCACGGTTTGCTGCGCTGGCATGAGGGAACCAGGCAGAGCCTCGCCGGATTGCGCTCCGCCGGCTTTTGCTCCGCCAGCTTGTGACGCCCCCGGCGAGACCGAACCCGACGACGGATTAGCGCCAGCTGTAGGTAACGAGGTCACCACAGTGGTTGTTGCAAGCACCTCGCAGCCTGGGGGATTTGACGCACCGTGCGATGGCGCGACCGGTAGTTCGATGTAGGATCGGAACGCGAGGCCGGGCATACGTTGGGCATCGGCCAGCGCGGCCGCCGGGTAGGTAGCCATGACCTTGATGGTCGTACCCACAACCGCTGCCTGGCAGGCACACACTGTCCATGAATTCGCGCCGTGATAGACGCCGACTGCGGCAGCGCCAGTCGGTTCTGTTGCTGTCCAATCAAAATCAGCCATGTCCACTCGCCAACCATTTGGTTTGCGCGGCGTGTCCTTCCCGGCCTGGTCCTTCAAGTCGATGTAGACTGCCTGGCAGGAACCGATCGCAACGGAGTTCGCGCTGGGATTGATCGCTACCTGCCATGGCATCTGCAGTGCACCGAGCACTTGCATGTTGGTGCGTGGTTTCTGATTGGGAACCACAACGCCCGTATTCACGCCAGTCACCTGGGCACGCGCTGGTGTGGCCCCCGATAGCGTCATGAACGCAGCCGCTATTGTCGCGCCGGCGACCCTGAGTGGCATTCTCACGGCTTCGCCCCCACCGGCTTCCTCGCGTACTTCTTGAGCCAATCGCGCATGACCTGCGTCTGCATCCTCTGCAGTTTCACGTAGCCTGCCGCATCGCCCCCGGCCGCCGCGGCGGTAAGCGCAGACGCATCGACCTCGAACTTGTCACTCATCTTCTGCCAAGCGTCGAGCTTAGCGCGCGCAGAGACGTCGCCCGATGTCGCTGCCATGGTCACCTGGATCATCTCCTGCTGAAATTGCATCATGACCTGCGCATCCTCACCGCCGACCATCGCTGCCGCCTGAGCCATGTTTGGCACAGCCAGTTGCTGCATGGCTGAAGTGGCCCGGAGACCCTGCATGGATTGCATGGATTGCATGGCTGCGCCGGTGGAACCTCCCGCTGGTGCTCCCGGGATGCCCGGTACCATGGACGCGGCGCCGTTCATCGCGCTCTTTTGGGTTGCCGAGCCTATCGCGTTTCCGATGGCGGCGGATGGATCGACGCCCATTTTCCTGGCGACGATTCCGGCGGCACCGACGCCAGTCGCAGCCAACGCGGCATCCTTCGCCGAGATGCCGGTCACACTCTCCATCTTTTCCGAAGCCTGCTTAGCCTTTGATGCGGCTCGCCTGAAGAACGACCTTTTCTCCTGTGGGGGCTCCGGTACCGCAACTACCTGTGCAGCGGCAGCACTATCCGCGACAGCCGCGGCAGCCTTGAGTCGCGCGAGGCTATCCGCTACGGCCGCCGAATCGGGAGCTTTCACTACGATTTTCGCCCGCGACGGCGTTTTTTTGGTGCTGGACTGTGCCCCGATGGGCGCGGCGGCCAATAGGAGCGTCGCAATGAATCCACAAGCCACAAAAAGTCGGGCCGAACTTGCCAAGGAAGCTGCTACGGTAATTGATCTGGGCAGCGCGCGCATGATGCCTCCGGTGTCCTTGGTGTGCCTGACGCCGGGTCACGGTCACGCGTGGAAGGCGCGGGTCCGCTGGCACATCCTCCAACGAGGCGTACATTACCAGACGAAGCGCAGACGACCGTCAACGCCCGCGTCAATCGTCTGCCACGCATAGGGA
>JBDTAW010000311.1:0-3271 GCA_039924445.1 Gemmatimonadaceae bacterium | reverse complement strand
CCTTGCTGAACTGCGCGATCTTTCCGAGGACCGGCAGGTACTGGTTTGAGACCTCGAGCGGTGGTGCGACGATGAGGAAGAAGTAGTAAACCGGCTTCTCATCGATAGCCTTGAAATCGACGCCGCCAGGCTTCCGCCCGAAGGCGACGCGAAGTTTATTGACCACAAGAGACCGGCAATGTGGAATAGCGATTCCACGCCCAATTCCGGTAGAACCGAGGTTCTCTCGGCGTTTGAGCATCTTGAACAGCATCCCTTCGGACTTTTCGTCCAGCTTCAGGAGCGAAATGAGCTCTCGAAGGATGTCGTCCTTGTTGTCGGCCTTGAGGTCGAGCGATATCGCGTCTTCGGAGAAGAACTCGCGTAATTCCATGTCGGTCGTTGCAAGCGGGGGCAATCGTTGTGAACCGTCCAAGCTACGTTCCGTCCGCGCGAGAGTCAAATGCGTGCGTTGCCGGGGGCACCGGCGAACATTAGCTTGAACGGGATGACACGGGACTTTCCCTTTCCGCTCCGCAAGGATACGCCCCTCTACCTGGCCCCGATGGCCGGCGTATCGGAGTCGCCTTTCCGGCGTATCTGCCGGCGCTTTGGCGCGGACGTGGTCGTCACGGAGTTCCTTTCCGCAGAAGCGATTCGAAGGGAGAACGAGGCGACGCTTGCGAAGCTCCGCTTTGGCGCGGACGAGAGACCGATCGGTGTTCAGATATTTGGCGCTGATCCGGCTGCGATGGGAGACGCCGCGCGCCTCGTTTCCGACGTGTTCCAGCCCGAATTCATAGACATCAATTTTGGATGCCCTGTGAAGAAGGTCGTGAAGCGGAACGGTGGGTC
Source organism: Gemmatimonadaceae bacterium (assembly GCA_039924445.1). Lineage (GTDB taxonomy): Bacteria > Gemmatimonadota > Gemmatimonadetes > Gemmatimonadales > Gemmatimonadaceae > Fen-1247. The sequence goes on along the minus strand of JBDTAW010000311.1, from coordinate 2,437 downwards.
TGGATGTCTCAAGGATCTCAGCCTCGTGGAGTCGGTAATTCACGCCGTATCCGCAGCGACGACGCTGCCCGTTACCGTCAAGATTCGCAGCGGCTGGAGCGAAGAGATGCGCAACCCAGTTGAGATCGCCCTACGGTGCCAGGATGCGGGTGCGACGGTACTCACGCTGCACCCTCGCACGCGTGCGCAGATGTACAGCGGTGCCGCGCGGTGGGATGAGATCGCAGCCGTGGTTGCGGCGCTGGAGATTCCCGTACTCGGCAACGGTGATATCAAGACGCCGGAGGACGCGGTGAGGATGGCTCGCGAGACGGGGTGCGCAGGCGTAATGATCGCGCGCGGGTCGTTCGGGCAGCCGTGGATATTCAATCAGACGCGCGATCTGCTCGAGGGCCGAGCCAAACGTGCGGCGCCGCCGGTGAGCGAGCGCTTTGCGATTGCACTGGAACACGCGCACATGGCTGATGAGTTCGAACTGGATCCGCGCGGTGCGGCGGTAGAGTTCAGGAAGCATCTGGGATGGTACGTCAAGGGACTGCCAGGCTCGGCGGATCTACGCAAGCGCCTGTACGCGGTGCAGTCCGTTAGCGAGGTCGAGGCGATATTCGGCGAGTATCTGCGTTCGCCGTTTGCGATTCGTAATGATGACACCGCGGAACAGGCCGATGCTGCCATTAGCGACTCGGTCGCCGCGGCCGCATAGCTCGGAGCTGCCGCCCGCGGCAGCGCGGACGCCGACGACGGACCTCCTCTCGGACGTCCGTGAGTTGTTCGGTGGCGTGCAGGCGTCGCTGTGGGACGCGACGGACCCCAATAACGCGCCGGTACTGCTGGATTGTGTAAGCGCTGACACAGCTCCGCCCGTGCTCGATGAGAAGAGCGCTGGACTGATCATGTGGGCCGCCCATCAGAAGACTGGCGAGATGTGCACTGATGGTGAACGTGTCCGTTTCGCCGCGGCACCGCTCCCCTCACAGGACGCCACGCGGCACGTGCTCGCCGTGGCGGCGGCGGAAGGCACGGAACTGCAGTTGCCGAGAGAACAACTGCGAAAGTGGCTACCACGGCTTGCACGTCGCCTGGCAACGCTCCGTTCGCTTCTGGAGTCACAGGCGACCGCAAGCCAGGGTGAGCGCAACGCGGATCTTCTGCTGCTTACTGCTACTCAACTGCAGGATCAGCGGAGCATCGGTGACCTGGGCGCCTCGCTTTGCACGGCCGCATCGCACATGATGGGAACGAAACGCGTCGCTCTCGTTCGCTGGAATCCTGCTCGTGCATCCGGTGAGGTCGCATATTCGATCCGGGGCCATGCTGTGCCGACGGGATCCGTGGTGACGCCTGAGAGCCAGGTTGGCGCCGCATGCGTGGGCGATTATCCCGTACTGATCGCCGACGCGCGTGACCGCACTCGAGGCTTCATCGTGTTCGGCGGCGACGAGGTGCAGCATCCACTAGGAGCACTGGCAATCATACCGCTCCGAGGGATGGAGGGGGTTATTGGAGCGCTCGTGACGGAGAGTGAAGTTCCGATCCCGATAACGCCTACCATCGCCAAGAACCTCCGGCTGCTCGGCGTCATGGCCACCCACGCGCTTGAGACGGTTTGGGAGATCGAGGAGATCAACCGGCGGGCGCGGACCGATCCGCTCACCGGGCTGGCCAATCGACAGCAGTTTGAGGAACGCCTCTCCCGTATCGTCATGGAGACGAATCGTTTCGGCGGCTCGTCAACGCTGGTCATCGTCGACATTGATCACTTCAAGCAGGTAAACGACACCTACGGTCATCAGACTGGTGACGAGGTACTCAAGCGGGTTGCTGCGTTGCTTCAGGAAGGGGTCAGAAATGTGGACCTTTGTGCCAGATATGGTGGCGAGGAAATGGCGCTCCTTCTGCCTCAGACCGACCTGGCGGGTGGCTGTCAACTCGCAGAACGTCTTCGCAGTGCGGTAGGCAGCAGCCCATTTGTCATTGGCGGGCGCGAAATCAGAGTAACAATCTCGCTTGGCGTGGCTACCTATCCCGAGGGAGCACGCGATCGAGACGAACTCTTCGCCGCCGCGGACAAGGCGCTGTACGGCGCCAAGCGAGCAGGTCGAAATCAAGTCGTGGTTGGCGGGCTATAACATTATCAGGCAGTGCTTTAGTCAAAGGCTCTTAAAGTGCTTTCGAGATGATCTCGCCTGTCGGGCAGTCGACGCGAATTGCAAGCGATCAGTACCGTCGATTGGAGGGAGAAGGAGCCGCCCGGCAATCCGGCTCTGATCTTCAATGTGAGCCAGTCCGGTGGAACCTGGGCTTCCGTACGGTGTTATCATTACTCACGGGGGCGACCGGCTTCGACGGGGTTGGTGAAGCTGTGGCCGCGTGCCGAGGTTCCTGGAACCTCGTAAAAAAATCTGGGAATTTTCACAACTGCCAACGACAACTTGGC
>JBDTAW010000310.1:0-6655 GCA_039924445.1 Gemmatimonadaceae bacterium | reverse complement strand
GGTTACTCGGATTGGGTACGGCAGCGAAAAGTACCCGAGCGCGACGTTCCCACCGCGCCCGCACCCAAGCGCGGCACGACAACTGAAGCAGAGCCACGCAAACGTCGTCTTACATATAAGGAGACGAGCGAGCTGGCGGCGCTCCCCGATGAAATTGGTAAACTGGAAGCCGAACGGGAGCAGCTGTACACTTCACTCGCCGATCCTGTATTCCTGCGCGACGGAGCTGCGGTCAGTGCGGCGAGTGTCCGGCTCAAAGAGCTGGACGTCGAGATTTCCCAATTCATGCTACGGTGGGAAGAATTGGAGACGATAGCGGTCAATAGTTAGCCGATGTGTGGGTCACGGCGTCGCCTGCTGCTATTTGACGGCAGTCAATATTCTTGTCGGTGGATATATCCACGGCGTGATGCCGTGCGTGCTCACCGAAGTCATTCCAGCTGCGCGAAATTCGTCGGCGTATTCGCTCACGTGCGAAATGTCGATTATGCCGACGTTACCACCGGGTTTCAAAACTCGGACTATCTCACGGATCGCCTTTCGTCGCTCTTCCGACTTGGACACGTTGTGGATCGCGAGACATGAAAGTACGAGATCGACGCTCGCATCGGCTACTGGCAGTGCTCGCATGTCGCCATCGCGTATTTCCACACGATCCGCGACTCCTTCTGCTCGCGCGTTGGCCATCGTCGCTTCCGGCGAATTGTCCTTCTGATCGACTTGCGACCAGAGATCGACGCCAATCGCCTTCCCCGTCGTCAGCCGCTTGGCAGCGCCGATCAACAGCAGGCCGTGGCCACACCCCACGTCCAGTACTGTCTCATCTCCTGTTAAGTGAAAGCGATCCAGCAGATTGTCTCGCGCTCTGAGTTTCCCCCACTTGCTGCTCGCGACCATCAGGCCGGATCCCGCAAGGAATCCGCAACCGATCCATAACAATGTTGGATGAATCGCGATGTGCTGTATCGTTGGGCTCGTAAATGAGAGCCGCGGCCAGAGAAACGCCGCGACAACGCACAGGATCCCCAGGATTGCCAGCGTGCGTATTACACCCGGTGCGTCGAGCCCGTAGTCGGCCTGGGATGGTATTGCAGTTGTCGATTCAGCCATGCGGAACCTCGTTCGGAATACCGAATCTTAGCAGATTCCAGCCTTGGCGGCGAACTGGAGCCAGCCGCGATCTACGCAGCTACGGCGATAGCTTCCTGTACGGCGCGCACTACGCAGTATTCGTTGCAACGAATCCTGCGCGGGCATTTAAGGCAGTCACGCCGGATCTTCTCGGGATACAACGCCCTGTCGCCGATGACGTAGCCCGCGCTCTCGAAGAACTTGGGTGTCAATGTGAGCGCGAACAACTCGTCAACGCCACGCTTGCGGGCAAGCCTCTCCACTTCGCCCACAATTGCAGTGCCAAGCCCGAGGCCATGCGCGTCACGCGCCACCGCAACGGATGCAACTTCCGCCAGCGACGGCGAATACTCCTTCAATGCGCCACATGCCATCACCGATCCATCCGGGCCAACGGCAACTACAAAATCGTGCAACGTCAGGCGCACGGAGTCCGGTGAGCGATACAGCATGATCGCCTCGGCGGCATATCCGTTCACGAGCGATGCGATGCCGTCAATATCTGACGGTGTGGCTGGCCGCAGGGTTATTGATGTAGCAAGTTCCATTGTCATTTCAATACTTCCTCAAGACGGGCAAGCCCTTCCCGCAGTTCATTACGCGTAATAACGAGTGGCGGCAAAAGGCGAAGGGTATACTCACCGGCAGACAGGATCAGCATCCCGGCGTCCATGGCGCGCGCCACTACACCCGCCGCTGGCTCGACAACGTCCATTCCCCACATCAACCCCATTCCCCGAACTGCGCGGACACGACCTGTGCGGCGCATCACCGTAAGCAGCTCCTCGCCAAACCACTCACCATTGTCGCGCACCTGCTGCAACAACGCGGGGTCGGCAAGGCGCTTCACAACATGCAACGCAACACTCGCGACGAACGGGCCGCCACCGAACGTGGTGCCGTGATCACCGGGTTTGATTGCAGCCGCGATCTCGGCGCTCATCAACACTGCGCCCATCGGCAAGCCACCAGCCATCGGCTTCGCCACCGTAATCATGTCAGGCACAACACCCGTCTGCTCGTACGCGAAAAAGGTGCCGGTACGACCGAAGCCGCACTGGATCTCATCGAATATGAGTGCGATCCGGCGCTCATGGGTAAGTGCACGCAACTCCGCGAGCAACCCGTGATCGATCACGCGAACTCCCCCCTCACCCTGCACCGGCTCGACGATCACGGCAGCAACAGTGCGCGCGTCCAGAGCGGCGTCAAGATCCTCGATTGTACGCTCGACAATCGATACGCCGGGCGTGAGCGGGAGAAATGGAGCCTGATAAGCGGGACGATCGGTAGCCGCAAGCGATGCAAAGAGGCGACCGTGAAATGCACCGCGAAGCGAGACAATCCCCGTCTTTTCTGGCGAGATATTGCGACCGAACTTGCGCGCAAACTTGAAAGCGCCTTCATTCGCTTCTGCACCGGAGTTACAGAAGAACACCGACGACGCAAACGAGTTGTCAACCAGGAATTGCGCCAGCTCTTCGCCGGGCCGAGTGCGGTAGAGATTGGACGTATGGAGTAACCCGGTTTGCAGCGCGTCGTTGATTGCGCTGGCGATGCCGGCGTCATTGTAGCCAAGCGCGTTGACCGCAATCCCGCTCGCGAAATCGAGATATTCCTTTCCGGTCTCGTCGTAGAGATACACGCCATTGCCACGCACCATTTCAACCGGTGGGCGCTTGTATGTGCCGAGAATGGCTGGTACTGCGGCGGTAGCCACCGATCCATCCTGGTCAGCGCCTATCTGCATTATTGGAAGAGTCATCGTCGTCACTTCGCACCTACTGTTGCAAGCGTTACAATTGTGCCGCGCGTGGAATCGTCCAGCGCCGGTAGATCGGAAATGCGCACAGACTGCACACCGCCAGCGAGAGCAGCGTGCGCGGCTTCGAGCTTTGCTGCCATTCCACCTGCCGCCACTCCCGACGCGATGAGTGAACGCGCCTCGTCGATATCCAGTTCGTCAATCACGCACCCCGAGGAATCGAGAACTCCCTCGACGTCGGCAACGAGCAGCAGTTCATCTGCTCCGAGCGCGACAGCGAGCGCGGCAGCCGCATCGTCACCGTTCACATTTAGAGCAGTTCCTGGAGTAACAGCGCTCGCCGCCAGCGGCGATACAACCGGCAGCAGACCCGAAAGCCAGAGCGTCTCTATCAACGATGTGTTGATCCTGACCGGCATCCCGACAAAGCCAAATTCGGAGATGCCGAGCGGTTGCGCTGTAATGAGCTCTGCATCCTCGCCTGACAATCCAATTGCCCGTGCGCCGGCCGCGTTGAACTGAGATACCAGTCGCTTGTTCACGACACCCGAAAGCACCATACGGATTATTTCGAGATCTGCAGCAGTTGTTACGCGCCGACCGCCAGCGAACCGCGGTTCACCGCCAAGCTTGCGCTGCAACGCCGAGATTTCGTCGCCGCCGCCGTGCACGACGCACATCGCTCCGTCTGCATTCCATGCCGAAGCGATGCTTGACGCGAGCGTATCGGCCGACTGTGCGCGACCGCCGATCTTCACGACCCGCTTCATTGATGATGTCACGTAGGGAGTCCCGCGATTTCGGGGATTCCGAGCATGAGATTCGCATTCTGGATCGCTTGGCCGGCCGCACCCTTGATGAGATTGTCGATCGCCGCGACTATCACAAGCGTAGGTTGACGGACGTTGGCCGCGTGGACCACGCTCAGGCGAACCACGTTACGCCGCACGACGTCGCGTAAAGATGGTGGCGTATCACTTACTTCGATGAACGGTTCGTGACCGTACATCTCCTGCCAGAGCTGGATCGGGTTCGTCAAACGCTCAGTAACGGGAACGGTTATCGTTGCGAGAATTCCGCGCGCAACGGGAAGCAGATGTGGCGTGAACAGAATGTCGTTATCGCCACCCAGGTTGCTGACAACCGCCCGCATCTCGTTCAGATGGCGATGCTCATTGCCAACGGAGTATGCGCGAAAGTCTTCCGCGACTTCGGCGAACATCAGCTCCGGCTTTGGCGTGAAGCCCGCGCCCGTTGTTCCGCTCGCAGCACTCACGTTGATCGTCGCGCCTTTCACCACGAGCGACCGTGCGAGTAATGGTGCAAGCGCGATGAGGATCGCGGTTGGATAGCAGCCGGGATTTGCGACGACATCCGCATCCAGCAGTTCCGGGCGCATCAGCTCGGTAAGTCCGTAGGGCACTCTATCTACCCGCCGGGGCGACGCGTTTCCCGGCCGAAGATCGGCCGACAGATCCACGACCTTTGCGCCGGCGCTGGAAGCGGCTTCGACCCAGGATGCGGAAGTACCGTGTGGCAGCGCCGAGAATATCAGATCGGCGCTGTCCAGTTGAGCGTCGTCGGTCGGAATCAGCGTTATCGACTGCCCAGCCGCGCGCACGCGCTCCCCGGCCCGGGAATTCGCCGAGGCGAAACCCAGCTCCATTGCCGGATGCCGAGCCACGAGCTCGCAAAGCTCCCGACCCGCGTAGCCCGAGGCACCCAGAACGCCGACTGTAATTTTATTCACCAGGAATGTATAAACAGTCAAAGCGGTCATCGCAATGCCTGTTTTGCCCCGGGAAGCCACTGCTTTCAGGCCGCGCTGGCCTGGTGGCCGCGTCAGCCTATATTCCGGCCTCGGCACCGGCCTCCGCGAGGGGAGCCGATTCCACCCTTATATGTCCCGGAATCCCGCCAATTGGAGTCCTGAAATGGTGCGCACTTCCTTGCTGTCGATACTGTCCGCGGCCGTTGTCCTGTCGCCGAGCATTCCGGCGCCTGCCCTGGGGCAAAGCGTTCGACGGGCCGTCCCGACTCCGGCTTCGGTGATCGGTTTCGTGCCGGGAACTGATCGGAAACTCCCCGAATGGAAACAGGTCGTTGCATACTTTCACGCTCTCGAAAAGGCGTCGCCGCGCATCCAGGTCCACACACTCGGCAAGACGACCCTCGGCAGACCGTTTGTGGCAGCGTATATCAGCGACTCGGCGACGATCGCGAATCTGCCTCGTTACAGAAACATCCAGCGGCTGCTGTCGGATCCACGGCTGACGACTCCCGGCCAGATCGCAACACTCAAGGCAGACGGAAAGCTCGTCATTCTCGTGACCTCCAGCATTCACTCGACCGAAGTCGGTGGGATTCTCACGCCGATGGTGCTGGCACAGAAGCTCGTGGGCGACGAGGATGCGAATGCACAGTCGATCCGGCGCAACACAATTGTGATTCTGGTTCCATCTCTGAATCCGGATGGCGTGGACATCGTGCACGACTGGTACGTCAGCTCGATGGGAACTGCGTGGGAAGGCAGCGGCCCGCCCGTGCTGTATCACCACTACACTGGACACGACGACAACCGCGACTGGTACGCGTTCACTCAGGTCGAGACGCAGATGGTCATCGACTCGCTGTACAGTCCGTGGCATCCGGCGATCGTAAATGACATCCATCAGCAGGGTGCGAACGGCACGCGATTGTTCATTCCGCCGTACATGGATCCAATCGAGCCGAACATCGATCCGATCCTCATGGCTGGCGTCGCGCAGATGGGCAAGGCGATGACGTGGCGCCTGACTTCGGATGGATTCAGAGGTATCGCCAACAACACATCGTACGACGCGTGGACTCCCGCGCGTGCATACCAACACTACCACGGCGCAATTCGCATCCTTACGGAGACTGCGAGCGCGAATCTCGCGTCGCCGATCACCGTATCGTTCGACTCACTGCGTCCAGGTTACAACGTCGATCCAAAGACATCCGGCGTTGATTTCCTCACCACGTGGCCCGGCGGCAGCTGGACGATCGGCGATATCGTTCGATATCAAACCGCCGCGACGATGGCGCTTCTAACACAGGGCGCTGCAGATCACATGGAGTGGATGCGCACGTATTCGCAGGTCGAACAAAACGCGGTAATGGGCAATCGCGCGCCGGGGCGAGAGGATTGGCCAGCAACAATAGTGATCCCCGAAGAAGCTACGCGCGACACCGCGATCAATGCAGCACTCAACATTCTGCAGCGCGGGCAGGTTGATGTGCGCCGAGCGAGCGCAGCGTTCTCCGCAAACGGAAAGCAGTTTCCGGCGGGGAGTTACATCATCTACACAGCTCAACCATACGCGGCCTTCGCCAAAACGCTTCTGGAAGACCAGCACTATCCCAACCTGTTCGAATATCCGGGCGGTCCGCCCAAGCGTCCTTACGACGTGACAGCGCAGACGCTGCCACTACTATATGGATTCAACGTCGCGTTCGTGCGCGACTCAGTGACTGTTGCATCGACGGCACTCGCTCCCGTGCGCGTGTTGCCGTGGGTTGCCAAGGGACTCAGCAATAACAAGACGCGTCGTATCGCGATGTTCCAGAACTGGGCTCCGTCGATGGACGAAGGCTGGACTCGCTGGGTATTCGATCAGTACCACGTTCCATACACGATGATCACGGACAAGGACATCCGCGCCGGGAATCTTGCGTCACGATTCGATGCGATCGTGCTGCCCGACCAGAATGCGCGACAGATATCCGGCGGTGCGC
>JBDTAW010000309.1:0-5077 GCA_039924445.1 Gemmatimonadaceae bacterium | reverse complement strand
GGCGAGGACGCATCCAAATCAGCCACGCCATCGTCGAGGGAGTCTGCTTCGGTAACCGTTCTGCCACTATCGTTCAGCGCGCGAACCGCGACGGCAGTGGCGAGCGTGGTCACACACCGCGCTGTGTTCCGAACGGCACTGGGGTCCGGGGGCGGGGTGAATATTGCAATCGGAACTGTGACAGTCGTACGAGCCGATTGCGCGCCAGCAACTGGCGTCGCTCCCAGCGCGATTGTCACCGGTGACAGCAGGAGCACGATTTGACGCGCCGCATCGCGAAGCGAAGGTGCATTCATAAAGGTTCTTCCTCGTCGATAGAGCTCGACTTTGCGGCTCCGCGAGCCGGAGGCCGAGCATCGCCCATCAATCAAGGCTCGGCTGCGTAGGCGCGGCGCTTGATCCGGACTCGTTACTGAGCCATTAGCGCCGACACCGTCAAATGTTTACAGCCGTGAAATCTGCCAGTCGCCCGGATCGTCCGACTCAAGCCAGAATCGCGCATCCGACGGTGCAAGATGCGCGAAATCAGTACTTGAGTCCGCCTGCCTCTGCAAATTCGCGCATCATCTTTTCCTGTTCTTCCGTCAGCTTTTCCGGCGTCGCAATCGTTACTTCGACGATCATGTCGCCTTTCGTATCGCCCTTCTGGACTCCCTGACCGCGAACTCGAAAGCGTTTGCCACTCGGCGTTCCTGGCGGAATTCTGATTGCGACTTTCTTGTCATCGATCGTGCGCACACTGATCCTGGAGCCTAGCGTTGCCTGCGCGATGTTCAACGGCACGATGGCGATGAGGTCCAGACCTTCGCGCGAAAAAAAACGATCCTTCCCAACCAAAAATTCGACGATAAGATCACCCGGTAATCCGCCGTTCGCCCCGCGGCCCCCCTGGCCTTTCAGGCGGAGCTTTGTGCCTGTATCGGATCCCGGCGGAACGGTGATCATCACTTTCTTCCGGGTGCGGACTTCACCGCTGCCGTTGCAAGTGGGGCACGGCTGCGACGGAACCTGACCGCGACCGAGACAGACTGGGCACGGCCGGTTGACGGCGAAACTGCCCTGACCAAAAGAGACGGTACCACGACCGGCGCATTCCGGGCAGATCCTCATCGATGCGCCCGGCGCGGCCCCGCTTCCGTGACACGTCTGGCATTCCTCGGTCACTTCGAGGGTTACCGGTATCTTGCCGCCCGTAACAGCTGTCCGGAACGGGATTTCAACTCGGGTCTCAACACTCTGGCCCCTCTCCGGCGCGCGCCCGCGCCCGGGACCTGCCCCCGCTGCCCTGCCCGACTGGTTGAATATTGAGCTGAACAGGTCGCCCAGCCCCCCAAGGCCGCCGATGTCGACATTGCTGAAGTCGAACCCCTGAGCGCCTGGTCCAGCGCCGGGGCGGCCGCCGCCGAATCCGCCGGCTCCGCCGCCCCGCGCTCCACCAAACCCCTCGAATGCGCCGAGGCGGCGCATTTCGTCGTACTGTTTGCGCTTTTCGGCGTCGCTCAGAACGTTGTTGGCTTCCGAGATCTCCTTGAACTTCTCGGCGGCTTTGGGATCGTTCGCGTTTGCGTCGGGATGGAATTTCTTGGCGAGTTTCCGGTATGCCTTCTTTATTTCGTCCTGCGAAGCGCTCGTGGAAACACCGAGTACACTGTAGAAATCCTTCGTCTGGGCCACTGGCTTACTGGTATTGCTTGACGACTACGCGCGCTGGCCTGAGCAACTGGCCGTTGAGCATGAAGCCGCGCTGATATACCTGCCCCACCATGTGGTCCTCGTCCGGAGTTTCGGCCGCCTGGGTGGAGACCGCCTCGTGCAGGTTTGGATCGAATGGAAGCTCGACCGGATCGATCACCTCTACCCCAACGGCAACGAGTGCCTTGAGGACGTTCTTCTCGACCATTTCGACCCCCTTCACCAGTGCCGCACAGTCGGTCGTCGCCGGATCAAAATGGGCGAAACGCGTAAGATCATCAAGCGAGTCCAGAAGTGTCTTTATGAGGTCACCTTGGCCCCGGGCGCGAGCCTGCTGTGCTTCTTTCGCAGTCCGCTTGCGGTAGTTGTCGAATTCCGCGGCGAGCCGAACGTAGCGCTCGCGCTGGGCCTCGAGCGCACCCATTTCTTCCGGGTTCGCAGACGTGGCGTCGGACGTCGTGTCAGACGTGACAGCGACCTCGGCCCCTTGGGGGTCGAGCGCTTCCATGTTGTCGTCCAGAGGAGTTTCGTTTTGCATTTCAGTTGGCGGGCGGTTTGGGCAGTTCGAATACAGTACGGCGTATCATATCCAGTGCCGCCTGGGCGGCACGGTAGCGGATTTCGTCGCGATTACCCGCGAAGTGGAAAAGTCGTGCCTTTGCGTACGGAGTGATAGGGTGATAACCGTCGGGCCGCGGTATCGGCGGACGCCCTTCTGATACATCCACAGCCACCCAAACTGTTCCAACTGGCTTTTCGTCCGTGCCGCCTTCAGGACCGGCGATTCCAGTGATCGATACCGCAATCTCGGTACCGAGTCGCACGCGAATCCCCTTGGCCATCTGGAGCGCTACTGGCTCGCTCACCGCGCCATGCTCGTCCAGATCGGAATCGAGGACACCGAGCAGCTGTCGCTTCACACGATTGTCGTAAGCGATCAGCCCGCCGTGAAACACGTCGCTGGAACCCGGCACGTCAGTGATGTGCGAACCCAGCATTCCGCCGGTGCAGCTTTCGGCGACCGAGATGCGCATGCCGGCCTTCCGGCAGTCGTCGAGAACAACTGCCGCGAGGCTCACTTCGTTCTCGCCATATACAGCATTCCCCAATTGCTCCCGGAGAATTCGGGAACCCTCTGCAAGCGCTGCATCAGCGTGCTGAGATGTGAGCCCTCTCGAAGTCAGGCGAAGATCGACTCCGGAGACGCCCGGCAGAAACGCGAGTGCCAAACCGTTGAATCCCTTCCCCAACTCACCGAGTTTATCGGCAATTGTGGACTCGCCGACTCCGGTTGTACGGAGTGTTGCAGATCGAATCACAGCGCCATGTCCTGCAAGCGCCGCGATTCTCGGACGCAACGATTCGGTAAACATCGAGCGAACTTCGCGCGGCACGCCGGGCAGCGTCGCAACCCAGCGACCGAGTTCGTCGGTGAGTAGCACACCGGGCGCAGAGCCGATCGGATTTGCGATAATGTCGGCACCACTTGGTATCATCGCCTGCTTGTAATTACTCTGGGGTATCGGACCCTTGCGGCGGAATGTCAGCCAGCGCTGTTCGAGCCAACGCGCAATTTCTTCGTCGCGCGCCAATGTGCGGCCGAATAACCTTGCGACCGCCTCGACGGTCATGTCGTCGGCGGTGGGCCCGAGTCCGCCGGTAGTGATGACAGCGCCGGTGCGCTCGAGCGCTTCCCGGACTGTAGACACGATGACTGCTATGTCGTCGCCGCAGGTTGTGTGGCGCGGTACTGTGATTCCAAGGCTCGCCAGCTCCTGGCCGAGGAAGCTGGTATTTATGTCCCTGGTGAAGCCTAGCAGAAGCTCATCACCGATTGTTACAATTTCGACGTTCAAGTAGCGGACCGGAAAATCGTCAGTGTGTTGAGCAGCGCACGGGTGACGTGTCCGTCAGTGTGGCTGGCTCGCGAATACGCTGCCGTACTGGCGCACGTACAGCCAGACGGAGTACAGCGTGAGAACGACCGCGGTCATCATCGCGAGTGCGCCGACTGTGCCGTTGAAAAGTCCGAACGCGTGCCAGCTTGTGGAGTCCCAGCCGCGTTCGGACCCAAATGTCCGAGCAAAGAACCAGAAGAAGGCGCTTCCGACCCAGAGAGACTGAAAAGCGGTCTTCCATTTCGCGGGCCCGATCGCCGAGATTACCCGGCCGCGACGCGCAGCCGCCTGACGGAAGATCATCATGAACAGCTCGCGGCTCACGATGATAAGCACCACCCACCATGGCAGCGGAACGGATCCGATGGGAGTCATGAACGCGAACTGCGATGCCTCTCCGCTCCGATCGAGCAACGGTGCCATCCAGTTGGCTCGGCCCGCCATGAGGATGCTCATCGGAATGAGCGTGGCGAAGAGCAGAAGCTTGTCAGCGAGCGGATCGAGAAGCCGCCCAGTGTCGGTGACACTGTTACGAGTCCGAGCGAGGTGACCGTCCACATAATCCGTCGCTGCCGCGATTACGAACAGAATGAACGCCGTGAACCGGACGGAAGACGACGGAATAAACGGGAGGACCCCTATGAAGGGAGCCGCCGCTATCCGTCCTACGGTTATCGCGTTCGGAAGATTCATTTGCCCTTATGCTAACGACTTCAATACCAGTTTGCTCACGGCCTTAAGTGTGTCAAACACCCCGTCACCCTGGACCGATACAGCCTCGAAATACGGGGCTCGGCCAACCCACTCGCCGCTGGCGATCTGCTCCGTCAGGTTCTCATTTGAATGATAAGGGTCTGGCGTGAGAATTTGTCGTGCCTGATCCTCTATTTCCCAGCCCGGATTCAGGCTGTCCTGCAGCTGCTGCAGCGGTGCAGCGTTCGAGAGGTCTCTTTTGTTGTACTGGATGACAAAAGGCATCTTGGTCAGATCATAGCCATATTCTGCCATGTTGTCGTACAGATTCTGCATCGACTCGAGGTTCGCCTCGGTTCGATCGAGCTGTGAATCGGCGACGAAAACTACGCCGTCCACGTTCTTGAGAATCAGCTTGCGACTTGCGTTGTAGTACACCTGTCCGGGGACGGTGTAGAGGTGAAAGCGCGTCTTGAAGCCGCGGATTGTCCCGAGATCCACCGGAAGGAAGTCGAAGAAGAGCGTTCGTTCCGTTTCGGTGGCGAGCGAGATGAGTTTTCCGCGAGTATCCGGCTTGACCTTGCCGTAGATGAACTCGAGGTTTGTAGTTTTCCCGCCCAATCCCGGACCGTAATACACGATCTTGCAGTTGATCTCGCGGGACGCGTAGTTGATCATCGACATGGCGCGTTACCAGTTGAAGAGCTCGTCGATTTCCGAGTCTGCTCCATGTAGCAGATTCGGGCGCGACGGTCCTTCTGTGCGGCCACGTGAGAAGATCGCGTCAATAACCA
>JBDTAW010000308.1:0-15130 GCA_039924445.1 Gemmatimonadaceae bacterium | reverse complement strand
ATTCTCTGTACCAGATCATGGGACGCCATAGGGCAGAACCCCTTCCAGAACGCAAGCCGTCGTGGCTCAAGGTAAGGGCGCCCGGCGGTCCCAATTACACGCGGCTCACGCAGATGATGCGCGAGCTGAAACTCCATACCGTGTGCGAGGAGGCCCATTGCCCGAACATCGGCGAGTGCTGGGAACACGGTACGGCGACCTTCATGATCCTCGGCGACGTGTGTACACGCAATTGTGCTTACTGCGCGGTCGCGCACGGCAGACCGGCGTCATACGATATCGCTGAACCGGTTCGCGTGGGTGAAGCGGTAGCCGAATTGCGGCTGCGTCACGCGGTGATCACATCGGTTGACCGCGATGACCTGCCCGATTTCGGCGCGTACATCTTCGCAGAGACTATCCGTCAGATAAAACAGAAGCTGCCGGGCTGCTCGGTCGAGGTTCTGGTCCCGGATTTTCAGGGCAACCGTGACAGTATCGCGACGGTACTCGAAGCCGGTCCGGACATCTACAATCACAATACCGAAACGGTGCCGCGGCTCTACAAAAAATGCCGCCCTGGCGGCCGGTATCCGCGTGTCATGGAGATCTTCCGGACAGCGAAAGAACTGGCTCCGGACATCCCCACAAAAAGTGGGCTCATTCTGGGGATGGGAGAGACTCTGGAAGAAGTCGAGCTCGTAATGCGGGATTTGCGCGAAGTCGATGTCGACATCCTGACGCTCGGACAATATCTGCGGCCATCTGAAAGTCACATTCCGCTGGACCGTTACGTCACTCCTGCAGAGTTTCGCGAGATGTACGACATCGGCATGTCGCTCGGCTTCAGACATGTCGAATCGAGCCCACTGACTCGCAGCAGCTACCACGCCTGGGAGCAGGTCCAGGCGGCGGGAGTCAGCTGAGCTGCGAATCGAACATGTCCGTGTTTCAACCGTGGCTGGATCGACGGCCACGCGCCCGCGCGCTTTGGCGCTGTATCACTCTCACAAGTCTGGCGTCCGGCTCAACGAGCTGGTAAGCGGCCCCAGCTTCTAGTATCACTTGCACGTATAAGGGTCATGGCTAAGAAAAACACATCAAGTCCGGCAAGTCCGGCAGTTGAGAGCGCTGCAGCAGGCTCCAGCGCTCGAGACACTGCAGTTGGATACATGCATTCGATGCTGTTGCAGCGTCGATTCGAGGAGAAGAGCGCCGAGGCATATGCGATTGGAAAGATCGGCGGCTTCTGTCATCTATACATCGGTCAGGAAGCCGTGTCGACCGGAACATTGTCCGTTCTGCGGCCGGACGACTATGTGATCACTGCGTATCGCGATCACGGACTGGCGCTGATACGTGGGATGACACCACGTTCAGTGATGGCGGAGCTGTTCGGACGCGCTGCGGGCTGTTCGGGCGGCAAGGGCGGCTCGATGCACCTGTTCGACAGCAAGTTGAATTTTCTGGGCGGGCATGGAATCGTGGGTGGCCATCTGCCTATTGCGACCGGGGTTGGCTTTGCGATATCGTATCGTGGCGGCGACCAGGTTTGCGTCTGCTTCTTTGGCGAAGCCGCTGTAAACATCGGTGCGTTTCACGAAGCGCTCAACATGGCATCGCTCTGGAATCTGCCCGTAGTGTTCATCATCGAGAACAACCGGTACGGAATGGGGACAGCGATTTCCCGTTCGACTGCGCAGCAGGATGTGGTAAAGCGCGCCGCTGCATACGCGATGATCGGTACGTCGGTAGATGGTCAGGATGTGTACGCTGTGCATGACGAGATGGCGGCGGCGATAGAGCGCGCTCGGAAGGAGCATCGCCCGACACTGGTTGAAGTTCGGACAACGCGCTTCATGGGACACTCGATGTCCGACGCGGCGAGCGGAACGTATCGATCCAAACAAGAGCTGGACGAGAGCATGGAACGCGACCCAATTCAACTTCTGAAGAAGAAGATGCTCGCCGACGGTTCATTGACGGAGGAACACTTCGCGACGCTGGACGAAGAGGCGAAGGCCGCGGCACAGGACGCGTGGGACTTTGCTGACGCAGCGCCAGAGCCAGCTCCAGAAGAACTGTTCACACACGTGTTGAATGACGAATCGGCTACTGACACCGCTGGATATGCGGAGGCCGGCCGATGACCGTGATGACGTACCGCGATGCGCTCAATCAGGCGCTGCGAGAGGAATTGAAGCGCGACGATTCCGTCTTCCTCATGGGCGAGGAAGTCGCCGAATACAATGGCGCGTACAAGGTGTCGCGCGGCCTGCTTGATGAATTCGGACCGAAGCGTATTGTCGACACTCCCATCACTGAACTCGGATTCGCAGGCGTCGGCGTTGGCGCCGCAATGGTAGGACTGCGTCCGATCATCGAGTTCATGACGTGGAATTTTGCGCTTCTTGCGCTTGACCAGGTTGTGAACGCTGCAGCGAAGATGTCGTACATGTCGAATGGCCAATTTCCAATACCGATGGTGTTCCGCGGCCCCAACGGCGCTGCGCTGCAGCTAGGGGCACAGCATTCGCAGGCGTGGGAAAGCTGGCTTGCACACATCCCGGGGCTCAAGGTGGTGACACCGGGAACGCCTGCCGACGCAAAAGGCCTCCTCAAGGCTGCGATCCGCGACAACAATCCGGTGATCGTGCTCGAGGGTGAGATGTTGTACAACACGAAGGGCGAGGTTGATGAAAATCCCGATCTCATCGTGCCAATTGGCAAGGCGGAACTGAAGCGCGAGGGCGAGCATTGTACGATCGTCACGTTCGGCAAGATGGTGCTGGTTGCGCTTCAGGCTGCAGACCAGCTCGCAAAGCAGGGCGTGAATGTGGATGTGGTCGATCTTCGTACGGTCCGCCCGATGGATGTTGATGCGATCGCAAATTCGGTGGCGAAGACGAATCGCGCCGTTGTCGTAGAGGAAGGGTGGGAAGTTTGCGGTGTCGGCGCGCAGATCGTCGACTACATCCAGCGAGAATGCTTTGACGACCTCGACGCGCCGGTAGTGCGGGTGCATCAGGCTGATGTCCCCATGCCTTACGCCAAGAATCTCGAAAAGCTTGCCAAGCCGGACGCAGCCAAGGTTATCGCCGCGGTGAAGCGCGTCATGTACCTCGGAGACTAGACGACCATGGCTACGAAAGTATTGATGGAGGCGCTGTCACCCACGATGGAAGAAGGGCGCCTCGTGAAGTGGCTGAAGAACGAAGGCGATCAGGTGAAGACCGGTGACGTTCTCGCCGAAGTTGAGACTGACAAGGCGGTGATGGAGCTGGTCGCACGCGGAGATGGCGTGTTGCGCAAGCGACTCGCGAACGAAGGTGATTCTTCAGCTGTCGGCACGCTGCTCGGCGTCGTAGCGGCGCCGGACGAAGACATCTCTGCCCTTGTCAACGCAGCGGGGCCAAAACCAGTTGCGTCCGACACGACTACGCAGCCAATCGGCAAGCCAGCCGACGCTGGCGATGTGATTGCGAAGGCGAAGGAGTTCGAAGGCGTGACTTCGATGCCTGCTGCGCCTCGGCAATCGCAGGGAGAAGCATCCACACCGCCTCAGGAGCGTGAGCGACGTGGTGGTCAGCGAATCGACACTTCCGCTCACACGGGCAGCGGCACTGCAACCGCATCGTCCGCTCGGCCGAGATCTTCACCGCTCGCACGACGGCTCGCGTCGGAACGTGGTGTCGATCTCGGCTCCGTCCGTGGCTCTGGCCCCGGCGGTCGGATAGTCAAGCGGGATATCGAACAGGCACCTGCGGCTGCGGCATCGTCGCACGCGGCTGGCGCACGCCCGGCGCGCGTTGGCGATTACCAGGACATTCCGCTTACGCTGATGCGAAAGACGATCGCGAGACGACTGGCGGAATCAATTGGCCCGATTCCGACGTTCTATCTGACGGCGGAGTTCGACATGACTCGCGTCGCAGAGTTGCGCGCGGCAATGATCGCTCAGGGCGCGGAGTTCAAGGTGTCGTTCAATGACATCCTGATCAAGGCGACCGCGACTGCACTCGAACAGCACCCGGAAGTGAACGCGCACTGGACTGGCGATGCCATTCGTCAGTTCAACCGTGTTCACATCGGCATGGCCGTCGCTGTAGAAGACGGTCTCATTACCCCGGTCATCTTCGACGCAAACGAAAAGGGTCTGGCAGACATCGCAGCGGAAGCAAGGGCGTTGGCGAGCCGCGGCCGCGAGCGTAAGCTCAAGCCCGAAGAGTATACCGGCTCCACTTTCTCCATCTCGAACCTCGGGATGTTCGGAATCGATCAGTTCACAGCGATCATCAATCCACCGGAAGCGGGAATCCTCGCGATTGGTGCCGTTGAGGACAAGGCGGTCGTGGTAGACGGCGCCGTAGTCGTTCGCAAGCGCCTTCGCGTGACGATGAGCTGCGACCACCGGGTGATCGACGGAGCGACCGGGGCGCGGTTCCTTCAGACGCTGCGTCGCATGATTGAAAATCCACTGATGCTCGTCTTTTAGTGCGCCAACCGGCTGGCGTTACCGCATATAGCAACGCGTTGCTTCAGGCAACGCGACGGGCACTCTGACCTTATCTGGGAACTTCCATGTCTTCTTTTGATGTGATCTTCATTGGCGGCGGTCCCGCTGGCTATGTGGGCGCTGTTCGATGCGCGCAACTCGGCATGTCTGTCGCCGTCGTGGAGCGCGAGGGCCTGGGTGGAACATGCGTCCTCTGGGGCTGCATACCGGCGAAGGCGCTGCTTGAGTCGGCGTATATCGCCGAGAAGCTCAAGAAGGGTGCTGAATTCGGCGTGACTGCTGGTGAGGTCAAGCTCGACTACGGCGTGGCCGTCAAGCGTTCGCGCGGCGTAAGCACTCAGAACTCCAAGGGAGTCGAGTTCCTGTTCAAGAAGAACAAGATCACGTGGCTCAAGGGTGATGGACGGACAACGTCAAAGAACTCGGTCACGGTCAAGTCCGCTGATGGAAAGGAAGAAAAGCACGACGCGCGCAAGGCCGTCTGCATCGCGACCGGTTCGCGCGTGAAGGGGCTGCCTCAGGTGGGTCTTGAGCTGAACAAGACAACTGTTCTGTCATCGGACGAGGCGCTCATTCTTGAAAAGGCACCGAAGACCATGGCGATCATCGGTGCTGGTGCCGTCGGTTGTGAATTCGCGGATGTGTTCGCCGCGTTCGGCACTCAGGTAACGATCATCGAAGTTGCGAGGCAGCTGCTGCCACTCGAGGACGACGATGTCGGCGCAGAGCTTGCGCGCTCGTTCAAGAAGCGCGGTATTACACTGCTAACCAATGCGAAACTGGGCGACGTGAAGATCGGTAAGAACTCGGT
The DNA here is from genome assembly GCA_039924445.1 of Gemmatimonadaceae bacterium. Classification (GTDB taxonomy): domain Bacteria; phylum Gemmatimonadota; class Gemmatimonadetes; order Gemmatimonadales; family Gemmatimonadaceae; genus Fen-1247. The sequence continues at coordinate 9,824 of JBDTAW010000308.1, read as the reverse complement.
CAAGTTCGTTGTGGATGTCGCTGGTACGAAACAGGACGTTGAAGTCGAGAAGGTACTGGTTGCAGCGGGCCGCGCCCCAAACATTCAGGATATCGGCGCAAAGGAGCTCGGCGTGGCGCTCACTGAACGCGGCTTCATCAAGATCAACGAACGGATGGAGACATCGGTCAAGGGCGTCTTCGCAATCGGCGATGTCGCAGGGCCGCCCATGCTCGCACACAAGGGCGAGCGCGAAGGGATCGTATTCGCCGAGTATCTGGCAGGTCAGCCGCACGTGCATGACGTGAACTACGGTAACATCCCGAACGCCACTTACTGTCATCCTGAAGTCGCCTCGATCGGCAAGACAGAGCGCGAGCTCAAGGAAAAGAAGATCGAGTACAAGGTCGGCAAGTTTCCCTTCTCCGCGAATGGCCGCGCTCGCACTTCGGGCGAGACGGAGGGTTTCGTGAAGATCCTTTCGGATCCCAAGTACGGCGAGATTCTTGGCGCGCACATCATCGGGTCGCACGCGACGGAGATCATTCATGAGCTCGCTGTCGCCCGGGAGAATGAATTCACGGTCGAGGAAGTCGAGCTTGCGATTCACGCACATCCAACCCTTTCCGAAGCAATCTCCGAGGCGACACTTGATTCGCTCGGCAAGATGATACACGCGTAGCAATGGCAGAAAGGGAGTTGCTGGTACTGAACCTCGGCGAGCGATCGTACGCCGAGATTCTTGCATTTCAGCGGGACGCTGCGGCGCGGCGGATTTCGGGAGAGATCAATCAGGATCTGCTTGTGCTGGTGGAACATCCGCCCGTCGTGACGCTTGGCCGCAAGAAGGCCGACAACAAGCTTCCGGTGACGGAGGACTACCTGCGTTCGCGCGGCATAGAGTTGTTCGAAGTAGAGCGCGGCGGCGGTGTAACATTTCACGGGCCTGGCCAGTTGGTTGGCTATCCGATCTTCGATCTGCAGCGACACAAGCTCGACCTCCACTGGTATCTCCGTCAGGTGGAAGAAGCGTTGATTCGGACGCTCGCCGTGTACGACATCGCCGCTGAGCGGAACGCGGGATTCACAGGCGTGTGGACTGGCGGGCGGAAGATTGCATCGATTGGCGTGCACGCGCGTAACTGGGTAACGTGGCACGGGTTCGCGCTCAACGTCACGACCGATTTGTCGTACTTCAACATCATGACTCCGTGTGGGATCGATGGTGTGGTTATGACGTCGGTGAGTCGTGAGAAGCCAGGGGCCGAGGTCACGTTGGAGAGCGTCGCTGATGAGACGGCGCGGCAGTTCGCGGAGTTGTTCGGACTGGAGTCGAGGGTGGTGGGAGCGGTTTAGGTGCCACCCGGGCGTTAAGGCAAAATGGATTCCCGCTTTCGCGGAAATGACGACGCGCTGCGGGAATGACGATGAGCTGCGGGAATGACGGCTGTTCCCGCGGGATAGCGTCGCCCCGCTTCGGGTATATTTCGGGTATGACGCACAACAACCGCGACTTCTCGGCGGAGTTGAATGCCGACCAACTCGCTGCGGCGACGCATGGCGACGGGCCGTTGTTGATCGTGGCTGGTGCTGGGAGCGGCAAGACGCGAACGTTGGTGTATCGGGTCGCGCATCTGGTCGAGCGCGGTGTTCGCCCGGAGAGGATTCTGCTGCTGACCTTTACCCGGCGCGCAGCTCACGAAATGTTGGGGCGCGCCGAGCGGTTGATAGGCAGTGCCAGCCGGAATGTTCAGGGTGGGACGTTTCACGCGACGGCGCACAGGCTGTTGCGCCGATTTGGGCCCGCTGCCGGTCTTCCACGCGATTTCAGCATCATGGATCAGGGTGACTCGGCGGATCTCATGCAGATCTCGCGAGCTGCGCTTGGTCTGGGGGCAGGCGCGAAGCGGTTCCCGAAGAAGGAGACGCTTCAGCACGTGTATTCGCGTCATGTCAACACCGGTATTGCGATGGAAGACATTGTTCGCGAGGAGTATCCGCGGTTCATCGAATACATCCCCGATTTCACGCGGCTCTACGCGGACTACACGCTTCGCAAGCAGGAACGCAATCTCGTCGATTACGATGATCTGTTGTTGCTTTGGGCGATGCTGCTCGAAGCGAGTCCCGAGATTGCAAATGACATTGCGGGGCTTTATGAACACATTCTGGTGGACGAATATCAGGATACCAACGCCCTTCAGGCGCGCATACTCCGCGGCATGGCGCGCGCGCACTCGAACATCACGGTTGTTGGCGATGACGCGCAGAGCATCTATTCGTTTCGCGGTGCAACAATCCGGAATATTCTGGACTTCCCTGTTCAGTTCCCGGGGACCCGGGTCATAACGCTGGATCGTAACTACCGATCGACGCCCCAGATTCTCGAAACGAGCAATACGCTCATCGCGGAGGCGGGCGAACGGTTTACCAAGACTCTGTGGACGGATCGAAGCAGCGCCGAGCGAGTGACCCTGGTCACCGCGCGCGACGAACCACAGCAGACGCGTTACGTCGTTGACCGTATCCTGGAGCTGCACGAGGAAGGCACCGCGCTCAGGAATATTGCGGTACTCTTCAGAGCTGGATACATGTCGGCCGATCTTGAAATAGAGCTTTCCAACCGGAAAATCCCATTCGAGAAATGGGGCGGCCTCAAGTTCCTGGAGGCGGCACACGTCAAGGACGTGCTCGCGTTTTTGCGCGTGCTCGAGAACCCACGCGACGAGGTAAGCTGGTACAGACTGCTTCTGCTGCTTCCGGGCATTGGAGAGGCAACAGCGCGGGCCGCGATGGACGCTCTGGCAGCCGCAGCGTGGGACTCCGCAGCTTTCGGTGGGTATTCACCCCCACCGAGAGCGCGCGCGGCGCACACAGCGCTTGTGGCGCTGCTGAGGACGCTTCGCGAAGCGCCGGAAACCCCCGACGCGGCTGATGCGCGGGTTGCACGTGAGATCGGCCACGTGCGTGGCATGTACGACGCAATCGTGCGCGATCGATACGATCGACCGGAACCAAGGTTGGCCGACCTCGACCAGCTCCAGACGATCGCGTCCGGTTTCCCCGACCGAACGACCTTTCTGTCTGCCCTTGCCCTTGAGCCACCGAGTGCGACGCAGGACTTTGCTGGCGCATCGGGCGACAGAGAGGATGATGCTCTCGTTCTCAGTACGGTGCACTCGTCCAAGGGCAAGGAATGGGATGCGGTGTTCATCATCTCAGCGGTAGATGGCCTGTTCCCGTCAACCCGGGCACTGGGGAGCGAGGAGGAGTGCGATGAGGAGCGTCGGCTCATGTATGTCGCGATGACCCGCGCGAGAAATCATCTGGCTGTAGTGCATCCTTTGAGTTCCTATGGTAGCAGGCGCGGAGCGGACTATTCGCTGACGCAGTTGTCGCGGTTCGTGGATCAGAAGGTTCGGGCGACGATGGACCGTGTAGCGCTCGGGGCTGATGACATGCCGGCCAAACCAGAGGCTGAGCTCACTACGAAGCCGACAGTCGACCTGCGGGCGCTTCTGAGAGGCCGGTTCGGGGCGTGATGGGCGCGGCGAGGGGCGCGGCGAGGGGCGACGACGCTACCATCCTTTCACCGAAAGCCGAATCCTCCTCAAACAATTCGCTGACACGGGAGCTTCTTACCCATTGCGCCTACGGGCATAGATTTTATCGATATGGCGCAATGCCAGATGTTTTCATCCTCAAACTGCCGGAGAGACACATGAACAGGAAATCGCGTGCGGTCACTGCAGCGGCCGTCGTTGCAGTTTGCACCGCGTGCGCCACGCAGACGACGGGCACACCAACGAACCTGACGCCCATGGAAGCGATGTGGTCCGCACCGATTCAGCCGACGAACCAGAATAGCGGAATGGTAGGTGCTTCAAGGCGCACGATGATCAACGGGGATGTCAGAATGGTGGCTGACAAGGATTTCCCGCAGCGGACCGAGGTCCACATCACAATCGGGACTCCTGCCACTAATTCGACAGTAAGCTGGGCGCTGCTTCCGGATCGCTGCGGCAGCGGCGGCTTGCCGGTTCTTCCGGTAAACGCGTTTTCGCCGATCGAGGTTGGACCGAGCGGCCGGGGTGAGGTGACGGTTGTAATACCGTTCACCCTGCCCACCACCGGCAGTTACCACGTCAATATTTTCGAGGGACAAAAGGCGGAACTGGCCGACGTTCAGGCTTGTGCGCAGCTGAAGTTGCAGGCGAAATGATCTGAATCTGGTGTTGCGGCTCAGTGAGCCGCGCAACACCACACGAGAAAAGAACGGCGCGGTGAAATTCACCGCGCCGTTCTTTTTTCTAAACCAGCCTGGAGCCAGGTCTAGTGATCCGGATTATTCGGGCCACCGAACGTGTAGACTGGAAGACCGTCCGTCTGCAGCTCCTTGGCGGGAACTGGAAGGTGCAGAGGCGTCTGTGGCTGCAAACCGTTCATACGACGACGGTTGTAATACGCCAGGCCGGGGCCGGTTGCGAACAGTTCGATACTCTGCTCGTACTGGATTGCGGCGAGCAGTGCTGGTGCGCCAGCACCTGCCGACACGGGGGTCAGGTTGCCGCGACCAACGCGGGTATTGTTGATCAGCGTTGCAGCCTCAGCGAGGTTGCTGCCGAGACGCACATCAGCTTCCGCGATCAGGAGGTCGTTCTCGGCCTTTCTGATCATTGGGTACGGCCCAATCTGTTGCGTGGCAGCGTCGGAATCATACCCGTAAGGGAGTTCGCGAGCATAAGCCCAGCTGCTGAAGTGATAGCATCCACGTGCCGACGAGAACGGAATCGAGCTCTGGAACGCAAAGTCCGACGCCAGACGAGCATCCGCCGAAGTCGCTCTTGGCGGGGTGGCGCAACTCGGAAATTCCACTGGCGAGTTTGGATCCATCTCGTGGATGACGCGCATGTCCACACGCGTCCAGCTCGGTGTATTGGCATACGTAGCCCAGTCGGTCCACCAGTTGTTGTAGTCGCCGATTGGAGCGAAATCGTGGTCGATCCCCTTGACGGCATAGGCCCGAACCCGAGCCCAGTCAACCGCGTCAGTTTCGGACTGCATGCGCGGCGTGTACGCGAGGAGCTGCGCTGCCATCGTGTTGAGCAACTGGTTGAAATTCGCGGCCGTCATGTTGATTGCCGTGAAATACGTGTCCGGAATCTGCCACGTCTTGCCAGCCGACAAAGCGATCGCCTGGTCAAGCTTGGCAAGTGCCGCAGTCGCAACATCCTTGTAAGGGCTGAACGTTGCAGGCGCCGGAATTGGCGAGTTTTCATCAACGATGAATCCCTTATCAAAGATGAGAGCGATATTGCTCAGCGTGGCGCCCTGCAGGAAGCGGCCGATCGCCTCGTATTCATCGCTCACGTCCGTCGATCCGTCCATGATCTTGACGCCACGTGCGAGAGCCTTGAGACCGTCGTCCGCCTGACCCAGGATGGCGTAGTTAAACCGCCATGGATCATTGGCAACGGCGCCGTCACCCGCCGACGAGCTGTTGTTATACGCAATGCGCGGCTCGTTGGAGTTGAAGCGCATTCCGAAGTTGCCGTAGCTCGACGTCAGTTCGTCCGCCATAACGGACATCGCCATTCCTGGGTCGACGTTATTGCTATCGATGTACCAGAGGCGAATGCCCCCGCCGATGAGCGTCTGCACGTCGCCGGCGTTCGAGACTGCACGCGCGGCATCTGGCGCGTTCAGATCAGCGATCTTGAGGTCGGTGTTGCAGGCGGTCGTAGCTACGGCCGCCAGCAACATCGCTAATTGCTTCGATGTTTTCATTTAGATGTGCCTCGGGGTCAAAAGTCTAGCTGAATCTGGCCTGCAACCTGACGGAACGTCGGGTAGCGGAAGCCATCAAGACGCAGATTCGGATCGCCGTTGCTTGCTGCTTCCGGATCCATTCCAGAGTACTTGGTCCAGGTGTGCAGGTTGCGACCGATCAGAGAAATCTTTGCCCCGCGAATCGTATTGCCCAACCCAATCTGAGAGATGAAGCGTGTGCCCAGATCGTAGCTGAGGGAAAGTTCGCGCAGCTTGGCGTACGTGCCGTTCTCTACGAAATAACTGTCTGCGTCAAGCGCGTTGTAGAACCCGTTTGTGTACAGGTCGTACGCGTGCTTGGACCCCTGTGGCCGACCAGACTGGTCGATATCACCGGAGCGCAGATCCTGGAACATCCACTGCTTGCTGAAATTGTAGATCTGTCCACCCTTGGAACCGTCAATCAAGCCGTAGAGCGTGAATCCCTTGTAATGAATGGTATTCGCGAAACCCCACACGAAGTCGGGCTGACCTTCCATGATCTTGACCGTGCTGTTTCCGGTCTTGTCGACATACTTGACAGGCGTTTCACTTGGCAGGCCGATCGAAGCTGTCTTGACGACGTAGCCTAGATCGTTGACCGAGTAAACCTTCTTCAGTGAGTCGAGCGAGACTCCTGCGTTCGCAGGGTTGTCCAGCAACTGACTGACCTGAGTGTCAAAGCGAGTTCCATAGATCACGCCCATATCCTCGCCCTGGCGATAGTAGAATATCGCCTGACCCTGGCTACCACTTCCCACCTGGAACGGAGGCGCGCCCAGTTGATCGATGTGCTGCCTGGTGCGAGACGCCGTCAGTGTGAAGTTGTAGTTGAGGTCGGTACCCTGAATGACGCGAGTATTGAGGGATCCTTCCAGTGTCCGTCCAGCGATTGTCGCCGCGTTCTGAACCTGGCTGCTGTAACCACCAGTGAGTGCGACGGACAGCGGCACGGGTAGGAATGCGCCGGTCGTCCTACGCTCAGAGCTGACAATCTCTGCGTCGAATCGGTTGAGGAAGGTTGCGTTGATACCGCCTTCCGTTTCCCGCTGGACTGCAGGCTGCAGATCCGGATTACCAACTGTGGACTTCGAAATCGTACCGTTACTCACCGAGTACGTCTCGTACTGATTGGAGAATGACGGACGAAGTCCAGCCGTTCCGACCGCGTAGCGAAGCTTCAACTCCTGGAACCCCGGGATATCAAAATCCTGGGTGACGCGCCACGCGCCAGAGAGGCCGAAGAAGTTTTTCCAACGCGCGGCCGTACCGAAGAGCGACGATCCATCACGACGCCCCACGATCTGCGCGAGGTAGCGATCCTGGTAGTTAAAACCCTGCGTGATGTAAAAATCGTTGGCGCGAATCGTCTGCTTAGAGGATCCTGACTGAAGTGTGGTCGGATCCATCGCGTTGAACGTTGGAACGCCACCGACATTGAATTTGCGACCTGAAGTGTTGAACGCTTCGTAGTCGTCCTGTTCCGCCAGGTAGGTCAACCGGGTGGTCGAAGCAAGGTTCCAGAAGTCGTGCGTGGCAGTGGTGTTAAGCTGAATGTTGGTCGAAAAATCCTTGTCTGTGGAAGCGGACAGGCTGCCTGGCCCTGGGGTTCCCGAGTCATTCAGATATCCACGGTTCTGCAAGGAGGTGCTGTAGTTATTGGCGTGGTCCGCGCCGTAGCTGCCATCGACACTGAGCCACGTAGTTGGGCGGAAGCGCGCGGTGAAGGAGCCGAGAAGACGCTGGTTCTCATTCACAGTGGCTGTGTTCGCCAGTCCGTACAGCGGGTTGCCACGATCGTTCGTTGCAAACGACTTCGGCATGTCCGGGTTATAACGGACCGGGTCATTTGGTCCGTTCGGGCGCTCGAGGTTGAGATCCGGTGGTGATTGCAGCAATGCGAAGAAAACACCGGTACCCGTCTGACTGCCATCGTCCGTGGCGTGACCGTACAGAAGGCTCGCAGAGAGGTCAAACTTCGCTGTAACAGTCTGGTCGACGTTCAAGCGCACGTTCTGTCTGCGGTACCCCTGCACAATTGGAAGAACACCAGGGTCGACATCACGCGAGAAAGACGAGAAGAAGTTCGTCTTGTCCTGACGGTACCCCATGCTGATGTAATCAGACTCGTACGAGCGGTTCGGGAGCCAGGTCTGGAGCTGATTCCTGAACTGGTTGTCACCAGTTGACGGGAACGGATTATCCGCATAGTGGTCCGGCTTGATGACGCGATTGCCACCAGCATTGACGAGGATCGAACCATCCGGAGCGAGGACGTACGGATGGTGCTCCATCAATGGGATGAAGTGACCAACCGACGACGTACCGAGTTCTGTGCGACCCGTGATTGCGAGCTTGCCTTCGGCCAGCGATTTGCCGCGGTTGGTCGTGATGGCGATAACGCCATTCGCCGCCTGCGAACCGTAGGTGTTCGCCGAAGCTGCACCCTTGAGAATTTCCATCGAAACGATGTCGGATGCTGAGATACCTTCCATACCGTTGGTGCTGATAACTCCGTCGATAACGACGAGCGGAGAATTATTACCAAGGCCGAGGTTGGTCGCACCGCGCAGCTGAATCGAAGCGGTCTGACCTGGGGCACCGTTAGTCGACATGACGATTGCGCCAGGAACCTTGCCCGCGAGCGCCGCGATTGGATCGGACGCTGGAACGTTCTTGATCTGATCTTCACTGACCTTGGTGATCGAGATCGTTGTGTTCTTGAGCGATGTGGCGCCGGCAACACCGGTCGTCACAATCTCGTTAAGTCGGGTGACATCCTGTACAAGCGTGAAATCGACAGTCTGGCTCCCGGATACCAGCGTAATCTGCTTGGTGACCGGGCTGAAGCCGATTCGGCGAGCAGTCAGCGAAACTGCGCGGCCAGTGATGTTCCGGTTGGAGACGCGAAACGTGTACGTGCCTTCAACCGTAGTCGCGGTTCCTGCATTGAGTGACGTAATGATGATGCTGGCGCCCGCTATGGGCTGGCCCTGTGCATTCGTAACCTTACCCGTTACCGTCGCGCCCTCTTGCGCCTGCGCTACCGGAGCGGCAGTCGCCAGCGCAAACAGTGACGCGGTCAGAGCGATTAGCCGATAGGCTAATGGTGTTCTCATGATCGACCCCTTATGAGATGATTCAGTGCCCGTCCCGCACCTTGACGCTGGACGGAGGAGTAAACTATTGGCCGCGATCGGACGTCTAACCTTTAAAGCGATCTCGCGAACCGAAAAACGACTGGCCAAAAGACAGATCTTTTTCACGCACCTCCGCGTCTGAAATTAGGAATCACCGGCGCACCACGCCCTACAACGTGGTACGGCGCCGCGTACGCGCGTTCGCGCGTTTAGATAAAGAACTTGCTTGCGCGATACAATACGACATCTCCGGACGATGTCAAGCAAGCAATTCGTAATCACTACTGGGCCTCGTTGTCGGTTTTCGGACTATTTGCCTCTTTAACTTCGACCCCGAAGAATCCAGCTTGGGTTTCCGGCAAGAAATGATAGGGTGGCAGCCTGCGTAATTCGGGCTGAATGACTGATCGGGCCTGGGCCCGCCCCGATACTTGCCGAATGCCTAGTTACCCACCGGCGGCGGCGGCGGCGGCGTCGGCTTCGATGTGCCATTTCCGTTAATGTTTATGCCTGTTGCCAGGATGGCTATTCCGGCGACCACCCCTACCACTACCCAGACAGTCGACGCAACGGCCAGTTTTCTCGTCGACACGGAATCGTACGCCGCGCGAGGAAGCGTCACATTGATCCCGTCGCGGGGTGCAGATATGCCGGATAGAAACTGTGCGTCAGTCAGATTCACGTGAACGCCGGCTGCGTCATTGGACACATACTTGCCCCGCACCGCGGCAACGCTATCGCCCACGTTCTGCGACAGGAGTTGCCGACCCGATGGCGTGATTGCCACCGAAACTACATCTCCCTCGTGAAGATCCGAGATCGGCCGCGCGTTGTATGAATAGCAGGCGGTGTTCAGCATCAGCGCTGCGACGCCGAGTGACATTGTCGCTGTGGACG
>JBDTAW010000307.1:0-10934 GCA_039924445.1 Gemmatimonadaceae bacterium | reverse complement strand
ACCTAAAACGTTGTGTAGCAACGATTTAGCCCGAACGCATCTGCATGGCTCAGGCGTTGCCAATCTCGGTATCACGCGGTAAGTCGCGGTAGCCGAAGAAACTTGTTTACGGGGTCAACCACACATGCGCAAATCAAGAGGCTTCACCCTGATCGAACTGTTGATCGTTGTTGTGATCATCGGAATCCTTGCCGCGATGGCCATTCCTCGTTACGCCAGCGTCAAGGAAAAAGCGTATCTCGCAACTGTAAAGACCGATCTCAAGAATCTCGAGATCTCCGAGGAGGCCTTCGCGTCAACCAACTCAGGCAACTATTTCTCGCACACATATACCACCCCCACGGACTCCGCAAACACCTTTGGCGTGTCCAAGAACGTGTCGCTCACAGCGACCGCCGTTGGCAGCACCGGTTGGAGCGCGACTGCATCCAACGCGAACGCCCCGGGCCATACTTGCGCGATATTCATCGGCATCGCTCCAGTATTACCTGCAGTCTTCGAGGGCGCACCTGCCTGCGACTGAAGCGAGGCAGATTCAGGTAGCGACTTCGCGACGCATCACGATATCGATCTGCTCGTCGCTGCCTAACATGAACGACTGAGTCGCAACGTCAATAAACCCCGATTTGCGATAAAACGATCTGGCTCGCGGATTGTCCTCAAACACCGCGAGCCAGATCACATCCGCAGACCGCTCGGCTGCATACGCCAACGTTCGACGCATAAGAAGTTGCGCCAGGCCGCGCCCGTGGAAATCGGTCGCTACGTAGAACCGTTTCAACTCGACCGGCAAGACTGCGTCGATGTCGCCATGCACACGACCGCGACATACCTGGGCATATCCGACAATTGCGCCTTCAGACTCAGCTATAAACACGACTCCCGACGGATCGCTTATGTCGGCTCGCTGATACGCGGGACCGAATGACTCAGCGACATAACGATCCATGTCCTCAGTGCGATTGTCCGGACCGAACGTAGCTCTAAAGATTTGCTCGGCGAAATGCGCCAGCGCCGCCGCATCAGCGACGGTAGCGGGACGGATGCTGACAGAATCCGCGATGTGCGTCAACCGACGTTCCAGCTACCGGTAGTTGCCGAACTGCAACTCGACGCCAAAGTCGCCGGCGCGAAGCAGAGAGATCGCCGTCTGAAGATCGTCGCGGGAAGGTGAGCTGACGCGAACCTGATCTGCCTGAATCGCCGCCTGAACCTTGGGGATCTTCGCTTCCTTGATGGCCGAGGCAACTTTCTTGGCCGTGTCGCTGTCGAGCGCGGTCTTGAGTTTGATCTCGCAACGAACTGTATCGCCGCCGGCCGGTTTCACCTCACCAACGTCGAGGTTGCGGACAGGTACGCCACGCTTCACAAGCTTGCCCCACAAAACGTCCGTCAGCGCCTTCATCTGATATTCGCTGTCGGCAACGAGGAGCAGCAGCTCTTCTGCACGCTTGAAGTCGATCGTGGACTTGGACCCCTTGAAATCGTAGCGCTGGCTAATCTCCTTCTGCGACTGATTAACGGCGTTGTCGACTTCCTGCATATCAACACCTGTGGTTACGTCGAACGAGTTCAGTTGTGCCATTGTCTATGCGTGTCAGTGCGTTCAGGGAACTTCTGCGGCCACAGCCGCGAGATCATCGCTGCCGTGTCCCGCGGCAATTATTGTGTCGAAACGTTGCGCAATTGCAGGTACGAAGTGAAGTGTGCCACCAGCCGCCGCTGCACTGTCAAGCATAAGCCGAATATCCTTTCGCGCCGCAGAAAGCTCGAATGCGGCTGGCGAAAATTCCTTCAGTGCCATGCGCTGTCCTCGCGCCGAGATCTGCGTCACGGGATTGAAATCCCTGAAGACGGTGAGGGCATCAAGCGGTTCGATGTCGAGTTCACGCGCAAAAGTTATCACGTCAGCGATACCGGATATGACAAACATCAGAAACATGTTGCCGAACAGCTTGTAGGCTGCCGCCAGATCAGCGCGTTCTCCAAGAAAGCGAACCTTCCCCGTCATCTTCTCAAGATGGACGCGAACTGAATCGAAAACTTCCTTCGGACCAGCGACGAGCATGGATCCGGTGGCCGAACGGGCGTTGGATGGGCCCATGAACACCGGAGCATGTAGAAATTTGACGCCTCGCTGCTCGAGACGCCGCGCGCGCGCTGCTGTCGACTGAACGGCTGTAGTCGAGTGGTCCACGATCACCGTTCCGGGACCCAGATCGGGAAGTAACCGGTCCAGCACATCGTCCACCGCGGCGTCATCCAGCAGCGCCAGGTGCACCAGCGACGCGCCACGCACTGCTTCTCCGGGGGTGAGGGCTACCTTAGCGCCCTGAGCGGCAAGGTCGGCTGTGCGGGCGATGGTTCGATTCCACACCGTCACGGCCTCACCTCGACCGAGCATTGCGCTGACAAAGCCGCTTCCCATCAGGCCTGTCCCAAGAAATGCTGTCATGGATTGTAAACTAGCCGTGGCGCGAGGGTAATACTTAAGCGAACGCCTGTTCGAAATCGAGATTTATCTCCCGATTGCGGGCCGGCCCGGGCTCAAGTAAGTCGCACCACACTGCGATATTCGAATCATGGCAGTTTCGCGGCGATTTTCGTTAATCTGGCTCACATTTCGCGGTGCGACGAATTGTGTATTGCTGCTCTCGCGTTTCGAGGCGCAGGGCCACCGAGAACACGTCTAGTGCCTGCCTCAGCCGATCGTGACCACTCCTTTTCGCAACCTTTGCTTACTCCCGTGACGATAATTGATCGACAGGGCGCATCACGCGACATCGCGGATGAGCAGGGGAAAAGGTGGCGCGTGCGGGAGATGGAGATGGCTGAAGGGGACGGGACGCTCCCTCGAAGATCTCTGATCGCTTTGAACGACATGATTATTCGTCGGTTCTGGACCTTTCCGGCCGGCTGGCGTGAGCTCAGTGATCGTGCGTTGCTCGCCCTGATCAACGGCCCCGCCCAACCGCATCCCGAAGCGCACGACGACATCGGCTGACTGGGGAAAACTGAGTAGCCGACGAAGAAAAGGAGACACCGAACTTACTGTTCGGTGTCTCCTTTTCTTGTGATGACGCTGCTATGCGATAGCTACTTGAGGCGCGGGTTTGTCGAACGGGGTGCCTTCTCGCACGCGGGCCAGGTGGTTGGTCCGCGGAAGCGACGGCCAGCAGCACTAGCGGCTGCTGCAGGGTTCGCCGCCGCCATCTTGGCCGCCTCGGCGGCAAGATCGACACGCTCGCGTGTTATCATGGTTGGATCTTCCGAAGCGAGATACACGAGCATGGCGGTGAGGGTAGCGTTCGACTTCAGATCATCAAAAACAATCTTGTCGTACGTGTCCCGGTTGGTGTGCCAGGTATAATTGCCATAATCCCAGCCCAGGGCGCCGAGCCCGAACGCTGGCAGGCCATTGCAGCCGAAGGAGAAGTCATCGCTTCCACCGCCCGCCGGGAAGCCAGCGCCGCCGAACTTGACCTGTTCCTGATACACGGTCGGCAGTTTGGACAGCCATTCCGTTATGTGAACTGCCGCGTTTGGCAGTCCGCCACCGCCCATACGTACGATGCGGCCGGTTCCGTTGTCCTGGTTGAAAAGAGCCTGCAGCCCCTTGAGGACTTCAGGGTGATCTTCCGTGAAGGCCTTCGATCCGACTTCGCCTTCCTCTTCGCCGCTCCAGTGGCCGACGAGAATCGTACGCTTGGGATGCGGATATACCTGCTTGAGGATCCGCATCGCTTCAAGCATTGTGATTGTGCCGGTTCCGTTGTCTGTCGCGCCGGAGGAGCCGTCCCAGGAATCAAAGTGGGCCGAAAGCATCACGTATTCGTCTGGCTTTTCGGAACCCTTGATCTCCGCGATCGTGTTGAACACAGGACGCTCGCCGAGAAGCTGCGCATCCAGGTTCATGCGAATCCTGGGATTCTGATGATTCTCCGTAAGACGGAAGACGAGGCCGTAGTCTTCGCAGCTAAGTGCGACGGTAGGCGCCTTCGTATTGTAGGTCTCGAATACTTCGATTGTGCCCCAGCCGTCTTTCGGTCGGGAGGTAATGACTCCAGCAACGCCGCCTTCTTCGAGGCGCTTGCCGAGCTCACCGCCGCCGAGTGCGAGACTGTAGCCCGTACCACGCACATCCCGCCCGCCCCACTCGCGAGTTACCTGAGCGCGGAGGCTGTCCATCGCAATCTTTGATTCCGGCGTTGCGTTGGTGGCCCAATCTTCGCGCGGGCGGCAGGTTGGCTGCGGCGCCGAAACGAGGATGAACTTGCCGCGTGCCTGCGGTAGCCACTTCACAAATGCCGTACTATCCGCGAATCGCGGAAGGATGATCGTGGTCGATGTCAGATCACGCATCCCGGTACCCGGGCTGTAGCCAACCATCTGGCCTTCGAGCGAGCGAACGCGCGGTGATATGAGATCGATGTGCGAGTAACCGCGACGCCATCCGCGCCACGTGCCGTACTGCTCGTTACGCGCTGGAATCCCCCACGCTTTGTATTTGCTGAGCAGCCAGTTGTTGCCGGCGACCAATTCATCGCCGCCCTGAAGTCGCGGTCCGACAGAATCGAAGAGCGCCTGTGACAACTCGTACACGTGGGTGCTATCCATCCCGAGCGCCCAGATCCGTTTGATGATCGGATCGTCCGTCGGAAAGGATTGTGCGTGGAGCGGGAGGCATGGCGCCGCGAGAAGGGCACCGAGCAATAGGGTCTTACGAATCATGCTGACGATAGCTGGGGGTGAGCCCGCTCGTTCGGCGGGTAGTCCTGCCCCGGGCGCACCAGCGCGCCCGGATCGTGACCTGAATACGCGGGCCACCCCGATAACGTGGAGTGTCAGGCGCGTTCACGCCAGAGGGTCTGACTTTCGCCGCGAGATCTGTAACCTGATCTGTCACCTGATCTGTCACCAGATCTGCGATACCAGACTCCTGGGCCTGATCATCGGGTCGCCAGGCTTACAGTCGAACGCCTGTGCGAATGCGGTCATGTTCGAGACTGGGCCGTTGGTGCGCCACTCCGCAGGAGCATGCGGATCGGTGGCTGCACGCGAGAGTAGAGATTGCGGTCGCGTGTGCTCTCGCCAGGTTTGCGCGTACGCGATGAAGAAGCGCTGCTCCGGCGTGTAGCCGTCAATAATCTCGCGCTTGCCGGACCGAGCAAGTGCGCGCTCCATGGCGTCGTACGCCGTGAGCAGGCCGCCGTAGTCGGCAAGGTTTTCGCCGAGCGTGAGTTTGCCGTTGACGTGAGTGGTATCCACCTGGATGTAACCGTTGAACTGGTTCACCATGAGCTGCGCCTGCTGATCGAAGCGGATTGTATCTGCCGGTTGCCACCAGTCGCGCAGATTGCCAGCCGCGTCGTAGTGACGGCCTTCATCATCAAATCCATGTGTCAACTCGTGACCGGCCCAACTCCCGCCTAGTGCGCCGTAATTGGACGCCATGTCCCCGGTGGCGTCGAACGTTTGGGGAAGCAGCGCTCCGGCCGGGAACACCATCTCGTTCACTGACGGATCGTAGTACGCATTTACGGTAGGCACGGTCATACCCCACTCGGTCTTGTCGACCGACTTCCCGGGCCGATTCGCAGTGCGGTTCCATTCGAAGCTGTTTGCCGCGAACAGATTCTGCGTGAATGCGCCGTCGGTCAGCCTGAGTGCAGTGTAGTCGCGCCATTTATCTGGATATCCAATCTTCTCGTTCATGCTCGCAAGTTTTGACAGGGCATACTTGCGAGTAGAGTCTGACATCCAGCTGAGCGCGAGAAGGCGATCGTGAAACGAAGCACGAATGTCATCGATCAGCTGTTTCGCCGCCACCTTGGCCGCAGGTGGAAAGGTTCTATCGACGTATGCCTGGCCGAGCGCTTCGCCGATCTTGCGATCGGTTACGCGCAGGCATCTTTGCCAGCGCGGAAGCATCTGCTTCGCACCACTGTAAAGTGAGCCATAAGTGAAATCCTCCGTCGCGAACGCGGAACTGAGCCACGGTGACGCCGTCGAGATGAGGTGATAGCGCAGGTACGCCCGCCACTGGTCGAGCGGCGCGGTCGTGGCGAGTTCGCTTGCGCGCGCAATAAACTTTGGCTGCTCAACATTCAGTACGTTGACGGGAACTGTAACGCCGACTGAATGCAGATACGATGACCATTCGAGTCCCGGCGCCATGCGCCCGAGATCCGCCATCGACGTCTTGTGATATGTCGCATTCGGATCGCGCATAGCGACTCGCGTCATTGAGGCCTTCGCCAATTCCGTTTCGAGTGCCATGACACGACGAGCGTCTGCAGACGCTTCTACAGCGGGCTCTCCTGCAAGCACGAACAGGCGCGAAACGTGTGCGACGTACTTGTGGCGCAGAGAATCCGAAGCGGGATCGGTCTTGGTGTAGTAATCGCGATCCGGCATCCCGAGTCCACCTTGCGAAACCCACGCGATGTAGTGCGCGGCGTCTTTCGGATCAGCGGCAGGCCCAAAATCGAATACGACGCGTACGCCCACTCGTTGCAGTGCTCCAATCTCGGAAACGAGCGCAGACCGCGAGTTCACTGCTGTAATCGCTGCGAGCTGTGCCCTGATCGGCTGAATGCCCTGCTTGTCAGCCAGCGTCGAGTCCATGCAACTCGCGTAGAATGTACCGAGTTTTGCTTTCGTACTGTTCGCCGGCTCGCTGTGTCGCCTGGCCATCGCCTCGTCGAGGACGGAGCGCACAACCAGCTCGTTGCGATCGCTCATGTCCTTGGACACACCCGACGATGAAAAGGCCGCGGGAATCGTGTCCGTTTTGAGCCAGCCACCGTTCGTAAACGCGAAGAAGTCTCGACACGCGTGCGCAGTGGTGTCCATGTATGCCGGATCGAACACCTTGAGTGGCGGAATCGGCACAGCAGCTGATGATGCGGTCGATTGCGCGTTTACGGGTTGCACGACAATGCAACCAGCTGCGACAACGAGAGCAACCATGGTACGAACAGTCGTGCGGCTACGAGAATTGATTTGATTTGGCATCGAAGTCGAAGAAGGATTGCAGCAGCGTTTTAGCGCGCTTGACCGGCGGAGCGCTGGTGATTAGCAGACCGCGGGTCGGAATGATTTGCGTGAGGTGCTTGCAAAACCGCAAAATCGATGAATCCGCGATTTGGATCGGTAGATATCAGCTGGACACGCACTTTGTCGCCGACGTCCAGTCCGGTCTCGCCACGCATCACTCGACCTTCGATCGGCGGGTTGATCACGCGTACATAGGTACCGTCCTGATTCACACCCGTGACAATGGCGTCGAAGTTCTCGCCTACGCGACCAACCATCGAGACGGCGGCCGCGACCTTGCGCACCTGGCGCTCAACCTTTCGCTCAGCATGCTCTCGATCGGTGCATCGCGCAGCGATTTTGCCAAGGTCGTCCATCGAGTACGGCGATGGCTTGCCTGCGAGAACTGCTTTCAGTAAACGCTGTGTAATGAGATCTGCGTACCTGCGATTCGGTGCCGTGGAGTGCGTGTAGTCGTGCGTGGCGAGTGCAAAGTGACCGACGTCCGGCTCACCGGGCGCGTGCGCGTCGTACTCTCCGGGTCCGATCAACTTCACAATCGCGAGTGACAGATCGGCAAAGTGTTCCGGGTCTGCCTTTCGTCTCGTTACCAGGAACTCAGACAAGGCCTGTGAATTCGCCTCTGCGGGCAATGTTGTCCCGAGTTTCGCCGCAAGGTCCACAATGCGGGACCAGCGTTCCGGCGAGCGTACAACTCGACGAAGTGTCGGAGAGCGGTGCTCATCCAGGAATTGCGCCATGGCAACATTTGCAGCGATCATGAAATCTTCTATAAGCTGACTGGCACGGGTCTTCTGCACCAGTTCTATGTCCACGGATTGATCCGGTCGCACGACAGACTGCGCTTCGATAGTATCGATGTCGAGGGCGCCACTCCTGTCTCTGGCATCGCGAAGAAGCTGTGCGACCGTGTCCTGAAGATGCAGCTGATCCTGAATTGCCTGTGTCGCGGATTCGGGCAGGCTTGCCTTTCCGTCGAGCCACGCTCCGACGTTGTTGTACGCCAGCTGCGCGTGATTCGTGACGCGCGCCAGGAATACGTTGTGCGACCTGATGCTTCCGTCGGCGACGACGATAAACTCGGTAACCACGGACAGCCGATCATCATTCGGGTTTAGTGAAGTCAGATTGGTCGACAACTTCTCCGGGAGCATCGGGAATGTTTCGACGCCGGTATAGACGGATGTTGCGTTGACTCCTGCGAACTGATCGGTCGCGGATCCCTGGTGAACAATTCCGTCAACGTCCGCGATGGCCACGCGGACGCGAACGGTCCCGTCTGGCAGACGTTCCGCGACTTCGAGTTGATCGAGATCTCTGGAAGTATCGTTGTCGATCGAGGACCAGGGCAATTCCCGGAGATCAAGAATCCCGGGGCCTGGAGCGCCGGTTGGCTCAATCGCACGCGCCACCTCGGCAGTCACCGCCGCGGGCACATCCGGGACAAATCCGTTATCAAGCATCGCTTTTCGCGCCGCGGCGCGCAGATCAAATCGCTGAGACATTCCAATAACGTGCTGGCTGGCTTTATCGCGCACAAGGGCGGTTACCACCTGCGATTGCCCCGCAGAGGTGCGAATTTGGTATGTTAAGTCGTCCACACCGGGGATTCACATGAAACGTTTGCCAGCCTCAGTCCATCGATCGCTCGACATGCTTGCCGTAATCTGCTTTCTGGGGGCGCCGATCCTCCTTGGGCTGACAGGCCGGCCTGCGATGGTTTCGTACGCCCTTGCTGCACTCCACATTATCGTCACTCTGGCCACAAAATTCCCTGACACCGGACATAGGCCCCTGCCTCTCAAAGTCCATGGTGGTATCGAACTGCTGGTCGGCATAGCGCTCATCGCGCTTCCCTGGCTGGCCGGATGGAATGGGACCGCGCGGGCCTATTATGTCAGCGCCGGAATCATCCTGATTATTGTGTGGGCGGCATCCAACTATGGCCGCCAGTTCGGCGCTGAACGTCAGCAGAAGGCACGCGCACGCGCCTGACCTTTCAACCGACAATGAGTCGACTCGCCTCGCTGGTTGCAGCCGCACTGCTGATCCTCGCTGGCTGTGGTGGGAGTGATAAACGACCGGATAACGCAGCCCGGCATGTTTCCGCAATCCAGCCGCAGCCTGAGGCGCCAGAACTCGCGTCCAACGAGGGGCAGATAATTGTCGATGACCACGCGATTATCAGACAGGGCGCGGTGGGCCCGCTCCGTGTCGGAGAATGGAGACGGCCCGTCATGTCGTTTGTCTATGTGGTCAGCGCGCGTGCCGGTCGCGATAGTACAGCCATTATCGTCGTGCGTGGAATTGGAAAGGACACGGTAACGCTGACGTTCTCTGACGACACGCTGCGAAAGATACTCGTCACACGACCGGGCGCCCGAACTGCTGATGGACTTGAGGTAGGCACTCCATTCGCCACAGTCGCCGATAGAGCCGACGCGATCACGGTAACACGCGGCAATTCACGCGTCGCAGCGCTGAGCAGGCTTTGCGGTGTCAAGTTCGCCACCGATTCTTCCGCGCTTGGCGAAGATAGCGTCGTGACCAGGCCGTACGGCGGAGCGGCCACCGTGCGCGCTATCAGCATCGAGATGTGCAAGCGGTAGTCAGATGCAGTGAACGAATCGCGCTACGGTAGCGCTCCTGCAACGCGACTTATGTCGTTGACGACAGGAACAGACCGCTAGGTCAGGAATTCATGGAGCAGAGAGTGGAAGTGATGTACGCCATTCTCGCGCTTTACCGAATAGCGACCACGATCATACACTCGCGACCTCAGATTCTTCTGCACCGCCTCGCAGATTTCGATATCCTCGACCTGTATCTCATCGCTGAACTTGAGTAGGCGTGTCCAAGTTTCATCAGCGTTTACGTCGTCCGGAGGATCGGCAGAGTACCATTCAAACACGGTCAACGTTCGATCTACACCTAGTGGCAGAATCGCGTTGGTTTGCATCTGCCCGAGATAGACATTGAGCATGATGTTCGGGAACAACCAGTAGTACTGCGCCTGATCGTCTGCGGTACCGCGCTGCTCTGGAGGCAGGTAATTCCGCCCCTCCCCGCTTCCGCTCGCTGGACGCAGCGGCGCATGTTGCACTGAGTAGTATCTGTGTGGCTCGACGCGATACTCGTCGTACGAGATCTCCTTGTGCAGACCTGGATGCACCACTGGAATGTGATACCCCTCCAGATAATTGTCGATGTAAACCTTCCAGTTGCAATTGAGCACGTATTCCCTGCGCATTACATACCGCATCTCGTCGATTCGAAAGTGCTGGGCACGATCCGGAATGTCTTCCAGGAAATCCTTGAGTGGCGGCGCCTTGAGATCAAGGTTCGCGAATACAAGCGGACCCCATTGTGCTACCTGAACCGGTTTGAGATGCATGTCCGCGAGTGAGAAGTGCTCCACGCCTTCCATCTCTGGTGCATGAATCAGATCGCCCTGGAGGTTGTACGTCCACCCGTGATAGTGACACTGGAGCGTCTTGCGTTTGCCGCAACCCACCGCAACCATGCCAGCACGATGGAGGCAGACATTGTGGAATCCGCGCAGCGAATCCCCGTCACGCAGCACGACGATGCCCTCCCCCGCGACGTCTGCTGTAAAGAATCTTCCTGATTCCAATACCTGCTCAGCGCGTCCGACCAGTTGCCAGGTGCGCCCGAAGATCCGTTCCTGTTCCAGTTCCAGATAAACCGGGTCGGTGTAGAGGCGCGACGGGATCGTCGCCGCGCTCGCGATTGACGCATCGAATGGAAAGTGGACTGGCACGACGTGATCTCCTCGACCGGCGGCGGATTGACTGCGACGGGAGAAGTGTAACACCAGAAGGGGCTCGACCGCATGGTGCAGCCAAGCCCCTTCT
>JBDTAW010000306.1:0-7855 GCA_039924445.1 Gemmatimonadaceae bacterium | reverse complement strand
GCTTCGAACTGCTCTTTGGCTGGCGACGCATACCGATTGCCCGAATTGATCATGTGCTGAAATTCATGCGCGATGGTTCCGCGCGTGACCTGGCGCACAAATGCAGTGGTGAAGGCATTCCCGTTATCCGCACGAGTATCCGGGGACAGCAGGTAGAAGACTTCTCCGTCGTTGCTTGCAAGGCATCCGACGGATGTCGGCGGATACAGATCGCCGGCGAAGAAGAATCCGCCGACGTAGCCGCTGACACTGGCCTGTCCCGCTGGAGTCAGCTTGTTGACAGCGGGCGTGTAATAGATGTAGATGTGTCCGTTATTGTCGAGATCGGTCGGTGTGCCGAAATATCCAACTTCGGTTGGATAGATGAGCTGGTCGAACTCATCACCAATTGACTTGAAATCTGCATCTGTAAAGCCGCCGAAAGACGAGGTGACATCACTGGCGACGATTGCGTGCTGAGATACGTATTTAACCGTTCCAGTTGTGGTCGTGAAACCGTCGGCGGAGCAGGCGGGTTTTGCGCCGCTGAACCCGGCTGCATTCAGGACCTTGAACGTCACGGAAGACCCGACGGCGGGCGGATTGATCAGTCGCGCCGGTGACGGCGGATTCGCACTTGTTGCAGCGATGCCAGACATCGGCGCACTCCGCCCTCCCGGTCGCGGCAATTCCGAGCGCTCGATTTGTCGCAGCCGAGCCTCCGAGGCTTCGCCGCGCGCGTTGATCGGAGCCGTTTGCGTCGACGGGGTGGGCGCGAAAATGTCAGCGGCAGCCGACTGTGCGGCCGGCTGCATCCAATCCCCACGGACCTGATAGCTCCCAATATCGCTGGCCGCCACCTTTACGTTACCGAGGATGATCGCGTATTGAGCCGTCGCCAGGGACGCCGGTATGGCGAGCCCACCGGATGCCGCAGAGAAGGTCATCGTGCGGACATCACCGACGTTCATGCTGCCAAGGTCAGCGGCTACAGGATCGGGAGTTCCAGGATTTGGCCCCACACTCGAATCGCTACACGCTGCGAGAACAAGCGCGACTCCAACCAGCCCAACTCTGCGATTACGGATGCGCTGCAACGCGCGCAGCGCAGGCGAGAAACATCGCAACGGTAAATGCAAGGAATGCTCGCTGTGCGAGGGGTCTGCGTGTGAAGAACTCAATGATTTCGTCCATCGGGGTATTCGCAACCAAGCTGGAGTAAGGTAGTAGCACAATAAGACGCGTCAGAATACATCACGAAACGAAACACCCCGGACAAGCGACTGCGGGTACACGGTGTTCTATGGACCATACGAGCAACGAACTCCTGCGGATGACGCCTGGATCCCGACCTTCAGCGGGATGACTTTCCCTCCGGCGGGATGACGCAGCTAACGTAGGCCATTCGCCAAGAGAATCGACCGACCTTCTGGGGAGATAAGATATGTGAGAAACCCGCGGGCCGCCGATGGATTGGATCCCCCTTTGAGGATAGCAGCACCGAAGATTATCGGCGCACCGCGCATTACCAGTGGCCGGCTGCTCCGGCCGTCTGCGGTTGGCGCTGTGCGTGTACCGATTTGCACGCTCGCCGTAGCATACAGAGCCCCGAGCGACGGATCGCCAAGGTCGACCTCCGGTGGAAGGTTTATAAATCGCAAGCCCAAGCTCTTCGCGACCGATTCGTACTCCCACGCGTAGTCGAGGTTCCCGGTTTGAAGAAGGGCTGTGAGATCCGCTGATTTCGGCCGCATGTTCGCTGAGGGAGCGGCCTTTTGCAGTCGGGCGTCAAGCCCGGGAATTCGGTAATACCGTTCAGCGAGCTGCATCGCCATCAGGGCGCGATAGCCCGCAGGGTCCAGTGCAGGGTCACTGCGGCCCACCTGCACCCCAGGTCGGGTTGTCACGTCAATCCAGTTTGCCGTGGTGACTTTATCGGCAAATCTGGATCGGCTTGTGAACGCGAGTACCAGCTTGCTCCTTCCAAGGACGGCTATGGGACCGGCCAAACGTCCCGGAAGCATTGTGCCGAAGAGTGCAGTGTCCGCCACGGCGATGACGTCGGGGTTTCGGCCCAGATCGGTGACCTTCCGGACCGTCTCGACTGAGCCAGCGTTCTCCTGGCTCGCAGTTAGATCGTTGCGCCGAGCGAAGGAATCAAGAGCCTGGCGGAGCGGCAGCGCCAGTGCACCGGCGTTGAATACGACGATGCGGGACTGGTTTGACTGGGCGCTCCGGCGGCAGCCACCCCCAGCGAGCAGCGTGGCACCGCCCAGAATGGCCGCCGCGAGCCGCTTCGATGGTAGCCGTTTGAAGGGCCAGCGGGTAACATACTCGTCAAGCATAAGTAACCTGGAGATTTCAATGGCCACGACTGTCGGGCACTCAAAAACGGGATCGAAGCCCGGTCTTACGACCACTCGTGCACCGTTCATCGAGGACGCGCGGGAACACGGCAATCTCTACATCGAGCAGCCGTACGAATTATATACCGCGGAGAACCACGAGGCGTGGCGTCAATTATTCGCACGCATGGGCGATCGTTGGCAGCGTTATGCGAATCCGCGATTTCTGCAGGGTGTTGAAACGCTATGCCTTGACCCAAGCGCTGTACCGCGACTGGAAGACGTCAACAAGTTCATGGCCCCCCGTACCGGTTTCAAGGCGAAGGCGGTAAGCGGATATGTACCGGCCTTTCTGTTCTTCGATTCGCTTCGGAAGCGCGAATTTCCAACGACGATTACAATCCGGGACTCGGACCGCCTGGATTATCTCCCGGAGCCGGACATTTTCCACGACATCGCCGGCCACGTTCCGATGCACACGGACCCAGCATTTGCGGATGCCCTGGCGCGATTCGGAGAGGTAGCGCAGACCGCGGTTCAGATCGTGAAGAAGATCAAGGATCCCGATGAGCAGGTGCGTCGCACCACGAGCATCATGAAGGCCATGGCTCGTTTCTTCTGGTTCACGATTGAATTCGGGTTGATGCGCGCTCCCGATGGGAACGGTGTGAAGGCGTACGGAAGTGGGCTGTTGTCGTCGTACGGTGAACTGCAGCACAGTGTCGAGTCCCCGATAGTTCAGCGTTATCCTCTACAGCTCGAGTGGGTCGTCAACCAGTATTTCGAGATCGACCACTACCAGCCGTTGCTATTCATTGTTGATTCGTTCGAGGATCTCTTCGAGCAGGTTGGTGTGCTCGAGGAGTGGATGAAAGCAGGACGACTGGACAACGTGTCACCCGGCGAACCCGCGCTTTCGGACGTCGATGTCCGAAGCTTCATCAACGCATCGATCTGACAATGGCTCTCGATCGCAAGACGCGATCGTCGTTTATCCTTTGCACCGCAGCGACTGTCGCCGCTACGGTGCTCGGCGTAATCGCATGTGCGCGCACTGTGACACCCACAACCACCGCGCCGGCAGTGAGCGCTGGACCCGCTGCGGCGTCGGAACCAACAATCCCAGCGGCGGCGACTGCTGCGCGATCATTTGCGGGACTCGACGCTTCCCTTC
This sequence comes from Gemmatimonadaceae bacterium, assembly GCA_039924445.1. Lineage (GTDB taxonomy): Bacteria > Gemmatimonadota > Gemmatimonadetes > Gemmatimonadales > Gemmatimonadaceae > Fen-1247. The sequence goes on along the minus strand of JBDTAW010000306.1, from coordinate 4,357 downwards.
CCACGCGACTTGATTCAATCATCAATACCGCAATAGCAGACCACGCGGCGCCTGCAATGGCGGTCGCGGTTGGTCGTTATGACAGCCTCGTCGATCTGCACTCTTATGGAAGATTGACCTACGCCGATAATTCACCTTCGGTGGACGCGCATACGCGCTTTGACATGGCGTCGCTTACAAAGGTCATCGCGACAACGACAGCCGCGATGATGCTCGAAGAACAGGGGCGCCTTGATATCGATCGAACCGTCGCCTCCTATCTCCCTGGCTTCAATGCGCCAGACAAGAAAGCGATCACTGTACGCATGCTGCTGACACACCGAGGCGGCCTCGAAGCTTTTTCACCGCTCTGGAAAACGCTGCGCGGGCGCGATCAGTACCTTGCCGCCATCAACTCCCGACCGCTCATATACGCACCAGATACGAAATCGGTGTACAGCGACTGGGATTTTGTATTGATGGGTTTGATCGTCGAGCACATAACGGGGGAAACGCTAGATCGCTATGCGGCGCAAGCAATTTTCGCCCCGCTGGGAATGACGGAGACCGGTTTTCGGCCAGACACTGTCGACAGAAGCCACATTGCCCCGACTGAAATCGAACTGGATCCGGCGCGCGGACAGGTCTGGGGTTCAGTTCATGATGAGAACGCGTGGGCGCTTGGCGGTGTATCCGGACACGCGGGCCTTTTCTCTACTGCACACGACCTGGCGATCTTTGCGCGCATGTTGTTGAACGGCGGCAGTATTGGATCGGTACATTTGTTGTCGCCCTCAACCATTGCACGCTGGACATCGGCACAGGGCGCAGGGTCAAGCCGCGGACTTGGGTGGGATACACCAGCGGTGCACTCCAGCGCCGGTCGCTTTTTCTCTCCACGCAGCTACGGACACACGGGATACACCGGGACTTCCATCTGGACGGACCCGGAACGCGGAGTCTGGGTTGTGCTACTTACCAACCGGGTATATCCAACGCGAAACAACAACAAGCATGTGAACCTCCGTCGCGAAGTTTCCGACGCTGTCGAGGAAGCGGTTCTCGATGCTCCGTTGATTAATTGGGAAGCGCTGCAGCAACCATCATCGCCTGATCGATAAAAGGTCCACTCCACCGTACACGGTGCGTCCCGCAGCCGGATCGAAGTAGCGCCCACCGAATCCGTTGATCGACACGGACGTGTTGTACACTTCTCCGAAGACGTTGTCGATCCCGGCGAACAGGGATACGTGACCGAAGCCAATTGTACCACGCATATTGGTCACGACGGACGCGGGGGACGACGCAGTATTTGCATCGTTCACCGGAATGTTCGAACGATAGCGCTCTTCGACTGATACAAATCTGTTGGCGGGGTTGCCCAGCTGCAGCGCCAGTGACGCAATTTCCGGTGCAACGCCGGGAACGCGGTTCGTCGCGTACGAGGTGATACGACTTCCACTCGCAACTACATAAGTAACATACCGTGCGTCGGTAAATGAGTACGAGCTACTCACGCGCAAGCCTGGCGCAACCTCGGCAGTAAAGTCGGCGTCGATGCCACGATGACGGGCGGTACCTGCGTTACGGTAAAATTGACGGTCCGGAGAGCTGGCCACCTGAAAAGGAATAAGTTCATTGTCGATTCGCATATCGTACAGCGCGATGCTGTAGGAGAGCGATTCGGTTTTCCCGCGAACGCCGATCTCGTGCGAGTGGGTGCGCTCGGGCTGAAGGTCGGGATTGAATCCACCAGCGCCACTCGGCCTGTTCGCCAACTCGGTGGTAGTCGGCGTCTGGAAGGCGGTGGAGATATTTCCGTAGATCGAGGCAGCGGACAGTAGCGCATAGCTCAGTCCCAACGTTGGGCTGGTTGCTGACAAATTGCGAATGCCGGAATCATCAGGGTTGGTCGGCGTGATGAGATGATCCCGCGCAGCAAACCGAAACTGGTCATAACGGACTCCGCCCAGGAACGTCATGCGATCGGCTGCTGCACTGATCTGCATGAAGGGCGATGTGGTCGTTACGCGTTCGCGTTGATCGAGCGTCAGGGCGCCGGCATCCCCGTTGGCGTTGACCCGGTTTCGCCGGTCGTCTCTCTGCAAGGCCGTCTCTCCACCGATGAGTGCGGTAACGTGACGATCGTCGTCGCCTGCAGTAATCGCGTACGTCGCGCGCGCTCCGCCCGCAGCGCGATGAATTCCAATAATGCTCGCCGGAATGGGATTGCTGATTGCGCGCGAGAGGCCGTAGCCTGCGAGTTCGAGTTCGCCCGTACCGATCCTGGCGCGCGCGCTCAAGCCGAGTTGGTTCTGCCGACCGCGCTCACCTGTTTGATGGAGCACGTTGTTGCTATAAGCCTGTCGACGATCCAGCTGAGTCAGCGAGTCAGAGAGACTACCGGGATTCTCTGCGTTGTATTGCACGCCGTTCGCGACGAGCTTCACCGACGCGCGGTCCCAATCCCAGGTGGCAACGCCGTTGGCATGCGCGTTTCGCGCACTGCTGTACGCTCGGTAGCCGCCGTAATCGAGTCGGCCAGCGTTCACGACATACGTCCCTCGCCCAACGATGCCGCCAGCCCCGACCTGGGCGCGTACGAGTCCGTCGCTGCCAGCCATGAACCGCGCCGTCGGACCGAAAGCGACCGGTGGCGGCGGAAGTGTGCGCAGAGATATGACACCGGCTGACGAATTGCCATACAGCGCAGACGCCGGCCCGCGTATAACTTCGGCAACGCCGAGTGAGCCCATGTCTATGTTGCTGAGCGCTGACTGACCGTCGGCTAGGGTAGCTGGAATCCCGTCGACAATCACGCGTACACCGCGAGTCCCGAACGCGGATCTTGCTCCGACGCCCCTGATCGAGATGCGTTCTCCAATTGCGAAGTTGAGTCGATTGTCCACCTGAACGCCGGAAACCTGTCCGAGCGCTTCATCGATGGAGAAACCGGGTCGCGCCGTTGCGATATCGCGGGGACCAACTGACGTGACGTTCAGCGGAGCTGACGTCGCATCGAATGGCGTGCGGAGGACGGTGACCTTGACGGTTGGCAGCGTATCGGGGCTTGTCGCCTGCGCGTGCGCCGGGGATCCCGCAGCAAACAACAGAGCGCCGAGCAGGCAGCGCTTGTGCATGAAGATTTCGCTCGCTTCGAAGTTTTGCAGTCGGTCGCTAGTGTTCGGCTGGTTCGCCGAACTCACCCGAATCGTTCATGTAGATGGAGATCAACCACGGGGCCATTTCAGCTCGAAGGGCGACCGCTGTCTCCGGAACGGACGTTTGATTGACGTGTTCCACCGCGAGTGTTACGCCGCCTTTCAGCACGACCAGGATTTCTTCCATTGTAAGCGAATCGGCGCGCATGGATTTGCTTGAATCCAGGACGACGGCCTTGACGTCGTCGAGCGACGCTCTACGGTGAAAGTAGCGGATGGCTATTTCGCGGATTTGTACAATTTCGGGGCGATGGGGCACTTGTAGCGATGGGTGTTGCGGCCTCTGCCGCTCGGACGCACCGACACGCCCCCCGGACAAACGGTTCCGCTGCATAAAAAAACAATCTATTAAACAAACGTCTCCGAGGAGAGGAGGACCGACCGAAATTATGGGTTCTTGCGCCCAAGGCCTGCGGCCTGACTATCGCTGTTGGCGGTCAGCAGCTTCGTGGTGAAGCGCTGTCCTTCGGCAATCCGCTCAGTCTCGAGCGCGATGGCCTGAACGGCGACCTCAATCCGTTCGAGGCGCGCGGCAAGCGCTGGATCCGTGCTGCCGGCTGTCAGCTGGGTTTTGACCCCTGGTCGGTGTAGCCACATATACACCAGCGCGACCGGGACCACAAAGCTTCCCGAAATTGCAACGAGTGCTATGATCGTGCGTGCTGCGTCGTTCATGGTTGGGTTCCAAGGGTTCAGCGACTGTGACGCTCTAAACTTACGACACGAGTCGCGCTCTGGAGGTTTGCCGCGTCCCGCTCACGCGGCCAGGGTCGTACGGTCGGTGGCGCTGTTGGGATCGAAGACTGCTTCCATCAACCAGGTGCCCATCTGCCCTCTGAGCTCACCGGCCTGCACCGCCGCGCTGAGTCCCCCCGACTCCTGTACAGCGACGTGAATGGCGCCGTCCAGAATTGTCAGTATCAGTTCAGGACTGAGTCCAGAGGCGAGCATCGCCCGGGTCGCGATCGTGGTTGGCTCACGGATGTCGGTCAGCAACATGTCGCGCAGCATGTAAAGTTCGAATATCTCGATAAGCGGCCCAATCTGGGAATCGGTTGAGAGCATCATGCGGGTGGTATTCGCAAAACGCTTGCCGGGACGTATGTTCCCGCGATGTAGCGATCTGTTCGGGAAATTACACGACGTATGTTTGCTAC
>JBDTAW010000305.1:0-20930 GCA_039924445.1 Gemmatimonadaceae bacterium | reverse complement strand
TTAGCGCGCACTTTAGCGCGCAATCGCCAGCGGCGATGGTGCAGAGGCTCCCAGCGAACCCGACCATGACGCCAGACGTGCGTCGCCGGCGGGTGTAAGCTGGCGGAAGCGACCCGACTGGATGTCGAGCACCCAGATCGCCTTGGCGCCGCCACGGTTGGACGTTAGCGCGATATGTCGAGCGTCTGGTGCCCAGGAGGGGTCCTCATTCTCGCCCTTCGACGTGAGACGGCGGACCTTCTTATCCGCACGGTTGACGACCCACACCTGGAAATCGCCGTTCTGCTGCTGATATGCGATCATCCGACCGTCCGGACTCCAATCTGGACTCGTGTGGTACACACGGGTCTTGGGAGGAGCTGGAGCCTCTACCTGTTCGTCTGAACCATCGAGGTTTGACGAGTAGATCTGAGGCGTCTTGGGCCGGGATGAGACATACGCGATGCGCGACCCGTCCGGGCTCAGGATCGGCTCATCGGCATCGAAGGAACGATTCAACGGGAGATGACGTACGGCGGCAGTGTTATCAAGCGACACCGACACGAGACTCGTACGCGCATCATTTCCGTTTGCGTAAATCACCGACCTGTCGTCGGAAGAGAATACCGGCGTGATGTTGAGACCGCGGGGAGTTGCCGCGAGAGCCTTGGCCTCGCCAGTCAGGAGATTGACAAGCGCGATCTGCGTTCCAGCATCGCTCATTTCGCTGTACACAATAGACTTGCCGTCGCGACTCCACGATGGCGACATTGCCTTGTCACCTGCCTTATCGGGCGACGTAACGGCATGATCGTTTGCGCCATCGAAATCCACAACACGGATTACGCCGTTCGATACATATGCAACTCGTGACTGCGCGATACCGCGGTGGCCGGTCAACCATTCCGATATAGCGTCGGATACACCGTGCATTGCCCAACGGCGAGCCTGCATCGCTGAATCTCTGACAACGGCTGCACGAGCAACTGCGGTAGCCTGTGCAGCCGCTCTGCCGGCCTCGTCGCGTTCGCGCTCTCCCTGAACAAGTGCCGTGGTACCCAACGCGTCGCGGAGCATGTTATTTCTCTCTACGACGAGCGCGGCGTAGTCGGCCTTCGCCTTTTTGTCGCGCATGCGCGGAGGCTTCTTCGCCATCTCGGTCTGCAGCGAATCGCGCACCCACTCTGCGCGTGCCAGGCGAGTGCGGCGGAGTAGATCGCGCGCGTTGAACGCCTGATTCAATGAATCAGCAATCAACTGATCGTTGCGAGGCGCTACTATAGGAAGCTGAAACTCGTGTTGCTGCCGCACGACACCAGTCGCCGCATCGACAAACGATACCATGAGTCCCTGCGGAGTTGCCACTGGCTTTATAACTGCGGTCGCCGAGCGCATGTTGTCGGCGGAGAGGATCTGGATCCGATCACCGAAATCGAGGTCCCGGCTCATGATAGTCTGTACGGAATCACTTTCGAGTCCGTCGGCCGGCATGACGACAGCCTTTACGAGCGGACCAGTCGAAGCTGCTGCCGCAGCGGTCGCACGCGCAGCATGGCTTGGCGCTGGGCGGTGAGCTTTCGAGACGCTCTGGCCAGCTGCCGGTACCACGGGTATCAGAAGAAACCCAACAACGAACAAAGCACGGTGGGACAACATGGTCGAGCCTCCAAAAGGTGCGTCAGTGAGCGTGTTGAGTTCGATCAGTACGGTCTCGATTCCTCACCACGCAATCGCGTGCGTCGATCTAGGACGAGCATTGCCCCTATTGGTAAATACGATTTCTAACTGGCCAGAAATTCGACAGTTCCGGGTTCCGGAACGCTTGGTAAAGAACGGACAGATGTACGCATAATACTCAAAGGAGTCCGGCGGTGAGGAACGAGAGGAAATCGTTGGGGCTCCGAGTGAGGCCCGCGAACGTTGTAACTGTGTTTCCGTCGGGATCGACCACGGCGTAAAGTGGCAGAGCGATCGTTCCGAAACGCTGTTGCTGCATTGTCTGTTGTTTTTCGTACATCTCGCCGTCGCCATCAGTATAGAGGCGCGCTAGTACGTACCGATTCATCGCGACCTTGATCTCGGGTCGCGTAAACATGTTCGCTTCCATCCAGCGACAGTTGGTGCAGGTATATCCGCTGAAATCGATGAATACTCGGCGATTCTGCTGTCGCGCGAGTGCGAGCGCGCCGGGTAGATCATTCAACCGCCAGACTAGTTGTGCCGGGACATCCGCCTCGTCGACGGACGGTGGTGCGCCACCAACTGGTGGCAGGAACGATTCGAGCGTGCCAAGCGTCCCGCCAGCCAGGCCTGTTGCGAGCCACATGCCGACAGCGAGGAAAATCAACGCTGGAATCGCACGCGCCGCACCTACACGCGGCAGGCCATACGGGCCCAGACCCTTTCGCTTGACCAGCGGCGGTTCGTGGGGTAACCGGAATGCGCCGAGCAGGTAGAAGGTTGTGGCGAGCGCCAGCACAACCCAGATCGCCAGAACAACATCGTGGGTAAAGATGTTCCAGTCCCAGACGAGGTCCGCATTGGATATGAACTTCGCGACCGCAGCGAGTTCCACAAATCCCATCACTATCTTGATACGTTGCAACCATGGACCCGATCGCGGGAGCTGCCCGATCCAGCGTGGGACCGTTGCCAGAACGACGAACGGCACGGCAAACACGATCGCGTACGCGAGCATGCCAATGATCGGACGCTGCCATTCGCCCTGAGACGCTGCAACGAGGAGCGTACCGATAAATGGCGCGGTGCACGTAAAGCTCGTCAACGTAAACAGCACGCCCATCAGCAGTGCGCTGGTGGTATCCGAAAGATGCCCGCTCCGCGTAACTGAGTCGATGCGTCCAAGCAATCGGGATGAGACGCTGATCTCGTAAAATCCAAGGAGATTCAACGCGAGCCCGAGGAATATGGCGGCAATCACAAGATTGACCCACGCATTTGTCGCGAATCGCACGAGCCCTGCTGCCCCGACAAGTGCGGCGACCCCAACACCAAGCGCTGTAAATGTCGCGACGATGCCGAGTCCGAATACACCCACCGCTACGAATGCACGCGTGCGAGAAGTATTCGCATGTCGCATGAAGTACGAGACGGTAATCGGGACCATCGGAAAGACACACGGCGTCAGCAACGACAAAGCGCCCGCCGTCGCAGCAAGCCATATGAACGCCGCAGATACGCCGGTCGATCCCATCAGACTCTCAGCGAGCTGGCTGGACGCGCAACGGCATACCTAGTTGCCGATTGAGTGCGCGGAAGTCGCAAGCTTCACCGTCTGTGGGGGATAGCACAGTTTCGCATTACAAACCTGGTATCGCACATTCACGTGCACCGAGTCGGCCGGCGTCGAAGACTCAGCTAACCGGACAGGTATGACAAATCCAACATTCTTATCATGCTCCTGAACGTTCATTCGAAACGCGTCGTCGAATTTCACTTCAGGTTTGGACGTGGGCTGCGGATCGCCCGCAAGAACAAATGGCTGATCCGACGGCAGCGTAATCCGGGTTGGCATAGGGCCACCTGTCGGACCAGCTACCGGCTGCGTCACAGCGTAGATGTGCCAACCCGCTTGGAGTTGCACGTCAACCCTGACAGACGTGGTGTCACCTGTAGAGAGCCTCGCCGCGACTGGAGAAATCGTCCATTTCACAGGCGTATGGCTATCGGTGACGGTCTCGCTGGCCATGCTTTCCGACGTCCGTGTCGGTCGCTGGTCTCTGCAGGCGGCGACCACGGCCACGATCAGCAGGCAAATAGATAATGGCTTCATTGTATTGTCTTGAAATATAGAGTGTGACCGGAAATACCGATGGCGGGGCCCGGCAGCCGATCTAGCGGGAGACGCCATTTAGTGTAGTATCCACACCGGTCCCGCCGTGTCGGCGTGCAATCCTGACATAGCCAACGTTTTTCAGCCGCTTAAAGGAAACAAAACATGAAAAAAGCCGCTCTATTTATTGCTGGGGCAGCTCTGCTACCCGCTGTTGCCATGTCGCAACGGGGCTCGCAACGATCCACAGACAACCCCGCAGATACAACGCGGGGTCGGGCAGACACGACGGTTCAAACTACGATTTCGCGTAGCTCCAGACCCGCGCCAGATGCCGCGGAGATCCATGTCGTCACTCATCACACCGCAATGATCGGAGGAAAGCGTATCGATTACGATGCAGTTGTCGGTAACATTATTCTCCGCGACACGGCAGATCAGCCGACGGCAGAAATCTATTACACAGCGTACACACAACGTGGCGTCAGCGATAATACGCATCGGCCGATCATGTTCGCGTATAATGGCGGACCTGGCTCATCGTCGGTTTGGGTCCACATGGGACTTCTTGGCCCGCGCCGTGTAGATATCCCGGACACAACCCACACAGCACCGCCGCCCTACCATCTTGTCGATAATCAGTACAGCATGCTCGACAAGAGTGACCTGGTATTCATCGATCCCGTCGGTACAGGCTTCAGCAAGCCGTTGGGTAAGGGGAAAGGCAAGGACTTCTGGGGCGTGGATCAGGATGCCAATTCGCTGGGCGAGTTTGTAAGTCGGTATCTGAGCGAGACAGGTCGCTGGAACTCGCCGCGGTACATCATGGGTGAGAGTTACGGGACAACACGCTCTGCGGCGCTCTCTGCGGTGCTTCAGAATCGATATCACATAGACCTGAACGGTGTAATTCTCCTCTCATCAGTGCTGGACTTCCAGACCATCACGTTTGACGCCGGCAACGACGAGCCGTTCATAATGTATTTGCCGTCGTACGCGGCGGTTGCGTGGTATCACAACGCATTAAGCAATCGACCAGCGGAGTTACGCCCATTCCTGAAGGAAGTCGAACACTTCGCGACCACAGACTATGCACAGGCGCTGTTGGCCGGTGGCAATCTTTCGAGCGCAGATCGCGCGAAGATCCTGGACAAGCTTGTACAGTATACCGGCCTCAGCCGCGCATACATCGACAAGGCCGACCTGCGCGTGAACGCCGGTCAGTTCGAAAAGGAACTCCTGCGAGAGCACGGCCTGATGCTAGGGCGCCTCGACGCGCGCTTCACTGGCGAGACCGGCAACCCTCTGGCTGAGGAGGCCGATTATGATCCGCAGTCTTCCGACATCAGCTCGGCGTATGTATCACTGTTCAATCAGTACCTGCATGAAGATCTTAATTACGGACGTGACAAGCTTTACGCGATGTCGGGGCGGGTGAATCCATGGGACTGGAAGCACGGTCCCAGCGCCGGATGGCCCGGACACACCAATGTCGCCGTCGATCTTGCGCAGACTCTCAGCGTCAACCCGCGGTTGCATGTGTTGCTCAACAGTGGTCTCTACGATCTTGCCACACCGTACTTCGCCGCTGAGTGGACCATGGATCACATGGGGATACCGGCGCGCGTGCGAAGCCAGATAACCGAAGCTGAATACACGTCTGGCCACATGATTTACGTAAACGTACCAGCACTCGCGCAGTTCAAGTCGAATGTGGCTGCGTTCATTGACAAGACGTCTGGCGTGAACTGACATCGCGGATTTACTTGATCAAGAAAGGGGCACATACCAACGCGGTATGTGCCCCTCTTGTCATCTTGCAAAGACTTAGTACCACCTAGTGACCTAGTTCTGTGGCCGCGCGATTTACAAGCTCGGCCTCAGCATTAAGTGCTGCGGCAACTCGCGAGATTTGCGTACCGGCGAGCGACCATTCCTTCTGTTCGATTGCCTCTCGAACGCCGGGGATCGTCTTCACACCGTATCCGGTGTAATAGCCCGGCGCATAGAGCAGATGCTTGAACCAGGGGCGGTTCGGGAGACCTGCGTCTGACAGCAGGAGACGTTCACTCTGAACCAGATCCTGGTTCAGTTTGATGAAACTCGTGGTTGCCGCCCCATCAAGAGACTGATTGAATGCGATCTGATAACGCCCCGCCGCACTCGTGAGTGAAGCTGCGGCGCTGTCCAGTGCCGCAAAATCGAGATCGGGTACTGAAGCTTCTGATTTTGGTATCGCCAGCGGAGCAAGAGGATCGTTCGTGAGGAAGAATGTGCTGTCCGCGATATCCCGATTATGTTCGACAGCTTCCGACGCCATTCCCTTGTGAAGTGCCTTCAATTCGCCGACGTAATCATTCACCGTTTCAGCAAGGTCGGTGAAATCGTACGGGATCACTTCCGCATCAGCGAGACGCATTGCCGCAGTTCCAACGGTCTGCGCCAAAGCACGGCCGTACACGAACGACGAATCGGAGAAGTGGGTATACCAGTAGAAGTCGTCGTATATCGAGTGATATACGCCGGCCTCGCCCTCACCACCAAAGCCGAGGTTCATTGAGGGAACTCCAACGTGCTGAAGGAATGCAGTATAGTCCGAGCCCGAGCCTAGTGCTCCGATATGCAGATCCTCGCGACTCCGCAACGCCTTCCGAGTCGCAGGGGATGCGCGTTCCATGACGCGTGCGCGCGACCTGCGCTCGACGCTCGCGCCGGTCTCCGGGTCGGTAATATCGCGCATCACACCATTTATGAATTTCTCCAGGATGTGTGATCCACTGACGCCGAGGTATCCGCGTCCGTTTGTATCGCTGTTGAGATAAGCGACCGCGTGTTGCGCCAGTTCACCAGCATGAGCTTCAGCCCACTCTGTAGAACCAAGCAGGCCCGGCTCCTCGCCATCCCAAGCTGCATAAATGATTGTCCGTTTTGGGCGCCATCCCTGCCTGACTAACGCGCCCATGGCGCGCACCTCTTCGAGCAGCGCCACCTGGCCAGCGATCGGATCGTCGGCACCGTTCACCCATGCGTCGTGATGGTTCCCCCGAATGACCCATTCGTCTGGCGACGCACTTCCTTGAAGTTTGCCGATGACGTCATAGATGGGCTTGACGTCCCAATTCGATTTGACGACCAGATGCACGCGCGCCGGTCCGGGCCCGATCTTGTAAGTGATTGGAAGTGCACCGCGCCATGAACTTGGAGCAACCGGGCCGCCAATCGCGGCGAGCAATGGCAACGCGTCACCGTATGACACGGGGAGCACGGGGATCTTCGTCAAGGTCGGCGCGTCTTTTATTGCAAGCCGCTTTGCATCCTTGGTGGCGCCAACACCCGGAGTGAGCGGGTCACCAGGATATGTTGGCATGTCCATCACGCTTCCCCGCTGGACGCCATCGGCTGGCCGAAGTGGCCCCTTGGGGAAGACGTCGCCGTGGCTATAGCCATCGTCGTCGGGATCCGAGAAAATGATGCATCCGATTGCACCATGCTCTGCGGCGACTTTCGGCTTGATGCCGCGCCACGATCCGCCGTATCTGGCGATAACGATCGCTCCTCTCACTGAGATGCCGCGGCGCGCGAGGTCGTCATAATCCGCAGGTATGCCATAGTTGACGTACACAAGCGGTCCGGTCACATCGCCGTCAATCGAGTAAGCATTGTAGGTCGGAAGTTGCTCCGATGTCTGTGCCGATGTAGGATCACCGGGCACCGGCGGTTCCTGAAGCTTTGCACGAAAGTGAGTCGGCGCGACAAGTTCGACCAGACGCTGCTTAGGCGTAGGGAATAGCACGTCGAACTGCTCGATGTGTGCATCCCATCCAGCATCGGTGAACTGCTTCAGTATCCACTCGGCGTTCTGCTTATCATACGGCGATCCAACATGATGCGGACGCGCAGACAGCAATTTCATGTCCGCCCGCATACGAGCCGGATTGGGAAGCGCACGGAACTTGTCTTCCCATTCACGCTGGATCCGCGACGACGCGGGAGTAAATCCCAGGATGTCTCCGGACGGCGGTGGTGCCGCCGCCACCATCGGGAGAGCTAGAACGCCGCCGAGCGACGCTAGTAAGAGATTGAATCGCATGTATCCTCACAGCAGTTATGGGCGGCCAGATGTGACTCTCGACGAATATACGAACGAATGACCCTGGGTGGGAACCGCACTAAGTTCCGTTAGCGATGACAGCCATCAAACGCGCAGCAGCTTCGATGCCGTGGGCGGACGACCTCCCCGTCGATGAGGCGCTCCCGGGAGTTCGTGCCGCGCTGCGCGGCAGCGGCAGTGTCGTGCTGCAGGCACCGCCGGGAGCCGGCAAGACAACTCACGTGCCGCTCGCGCTGCTGCGCGAGCCGTGGCTCGGCGACAATCGGATCATCCTGTTGGAGCCGCGTCGGCTTGCGGCTCGCTCTGTCACACATCGAATGGCGCGTCTTCTCGGCGAAGTCGCGGGCGAGACAGTGGGTTACCGAATCCATCGCGACACGCGCGTGAGCTCCCGAACACGCATTGAAGTCGTTACCGAGGGAGTGCTCATTCGCATGCTACTCGACGATCCGACGTTGGAGGGCGTCGGGGTGATCATATTCGATGAGTTTCACGAACGTAGCGTCCACGCGGACACCGGCCTGGCGCTCGCACTTCACTCTCGTTCGCTCGTCAGGCCCGATCTGAAAATCGTTGTGATGTCTGCAACGCTTGAGGATCAGCGAGTCGCCAACGTGATTGACGCCCCTGTCATCGCGAGTACCGGTAGAACCTTCCCCGTAGAAATCATCTATTCTCCTCGCCCTGACACACGAGCAATCCCGGATGCCGTGGCGGCAACCGTGCTACGCTCGCTGCGCGATGATCACGGCGACATTCTCGTGTTTCTTCCGGGAGGTCGCGAAATCCGACGCGTTGCATCGCTTCTGGATGGACGCACTCCGCCCGGTGTACGGGTGGAACGATTGTATGGGGACCTGTCGCAGGAGTTGCAGGACGCAGCGGTGGTCCGAGCCCCGGATGGCGCACGCAAGGTGGTGCTCTCGACGCCAATATCCGAAACGAGCCTTACAATAGAAGGCATTGGAGTCGTGGTCGATAGCGGACTCGCGCGCGCGCCACGGTTCTCACCACGGAGCGGGATGACTCGGCTCGAGACAGTGCGGATATCACGCTCGTCAGCAGATCAGCGCGCAGGCCGAGCAGGCCGGACCGCGCCGGGTAAGACCTATCGATTGTGGCCGGAGCAAGAGCAACTGCACCTCATCCCCCACTCCGCCCCCGAGATTTTGCAAGCCGATCTTGCACCGCTTGCACTACACCTGGCCACCGCGGGAATCAAGGATACCGCCGAACTGAGCTGGATGGACGTGCCGCCAGTCGCAGCCATGGCTCAGGCCAGACGCTTGCTTGCTCTGCTCGGTGCATTGGCCGCAGACGGATCGATAACTCGTCATGGTGCGGAGATGGCGACGCTACCCGTGCATCCACGCCTCGCACACATGCTCATCGCAGCGCGGGCCATCGGCGCAGAGAAAATTGCCTGCGATGTTGCGGCGATTCTGGGAGATCGCGACTTTGTGCGCGGAATCTCTGGAGCACCGGATGCCGATATCGAAATCCGCCTGGAGGCGCTACGTGCATTATCGCTGACCTCTACGAACAACCCCCAGGTCGACGCGACCGTTGTACGCCGAGTGGCGGCGGAGAGCAGACAGCTACAGCAGAATCCTGGTGTGAAGCCGCCCAGCAAGACTGAGAATGCGACAAGCCCTGGTGTAGTGTTGGGCTTGGCATATCCGGACCGGATAGGCCGATCACGCGCAGGAAACCGGGATGGCCAATTCCTGCTCCGGAACGGCCGCGGTGCGACGCTCACCCATCCGCAGGCTCTCTCCGGCGCGGAGTACATCGTGGCGGCAGACCTGGACGGCGACGCGCGATCCGCACGCATATTCCTTGGCGCCTCGCTCACTGCGGAAGAGCTCGAAGCGAACTTTGCAGAGCAGTTCGAGATAGACGAGCACGTCGAATGGAATGAACGAAGTCGGAGTGTGAAGGCTCATACACAAACTCGTCTCGGGGCAATTGTTCTCAATGAGTCCGCCATCGTCGTACCAGATGGAACTACCGCCTCCCGAATTCTGATCGACGTCGTTCGGAGGGAGGGGCTGGATGCACTGCCGTGGAGTGACGGGACAGTGAAGCTCAGACAGCGTGTTGCGTTTCTCCATTCGCGCCACTCAGATTGGCCGGATCTCTCGAATGAATCGCTGATCGGCTCACTTGACGAGTGGTTGGCGCCCGTCCTCGCTGGCCGCACATCATTGCGTGACACGGCGAAAGCGCTCGATGAAGCAATATCGGTAATGCTGGACTGGCAGCAGCGGGCGAGCCTTGATCGACTTGCACCGACACATTACGTGGCGCCTACCGGCTCACGAATTCAGATCGACTACGGCGAAACTCGCACTCCCAGCGTCGCTATCAAGCTGCAAGAGATGTTCGGTGTTCGCACGCAGCCGAAGATCGACGATGACCAGGTCGCACTTACGCTTCACCTGCTGTCCCCCGCTCGCAGACCCGTGCAGGTTACGCAGGATATCGCGGGATTCTGGAGTGGGAGTTATTTCGCGGTCAGAAAGGAACTCAGGGGCCGCTATCCCAAACATGTATGGCCGGAAGATCCACTCTCGCAACTTCCAACTACTCGCGCCAAGCGGCGCGGGGAATAGCGATCTGGATTGTGCTGGGTGACGCGAAGCCTCAGCTGGCGCGCGCCGCGTCCGTCGGCCGATCCTCAGACAGATTGATCATCGACTTGCCCTCGGAATAGCTCACAACGGGCAAGTGATCGACGTTATCGAGCCGACGCAACACCTTGCGCATACGTTCGGCCTGTTCGGCGATCGACGCGCCAGCATAACGCGAATCAGCGGATGCATCATCGGATGCCGCGAGCATCTGGGCTTCGAGCATGACGCTCGCAAGCGCGTTGTTGAGCTCGTGCCTGAGCCCCGTGGTGAGTTGCTCGATATGACGAGCGCGCTCGGAAGTCTGGTGCGACATCTCACCCCAGAACGCGATCAAGGAAACCGCGAGCAGGAAGCATGCGACCAGACCCAGCCCGATGTAGACCGTTCTACCGGCAGCCCGGACCGCCGCTGGTACGAGCAGCGTTGCCAGACTCGGACGTAGCACGGTTTCAACGGTGAATCCATCGGCGCCAGTCTGAAACTTGTAACTACCCCGGTACGGGCCCCCATACCAGTGTGGCGATGCGTACAGCAGGACGCCATCCGCAGCGGTGATTCGCACACCGATCAGCGAATCGTTCGCGGGATTACCGGGCGCACCAGCAGCCAGATTCATATTCCACGCGGTGCCCGTGAACGATGGCGGAAGCAGTGGAACTGCTTGCATGGTCGCCTGCATCGCGTGCTTGAAGTTGGACGCACGGGTCTGTGTTATCGCGTATGCATACCTCTTTCCATCGGAGCCCGTGACGGCTGTGCTTGCAAAGATAATTCTGCCACTAGCACCGGGTAACACAAGCGTAGGCGATCGCTGGACACCATTCAGACGTGCGATGACAGCATCCATCACGAGATTGGCACGGATACTATCCGACATCGCCATTACGCCTTCCCACTTTCTCGTCTTGAGCTCGAATCGCAAGTAGCCACGATATGGGTCTGCTGTATACCCCGCGTTCTTGTACAGCGACTCTGCCCGCTGAGCGAAGCTGGAGAGCGCTGGCACGGCCCCGTCTACCAGCACGGTCCCCATCAGCGGACCAAACAGCCGGGTACGAAACTCGTTATCGCGGCGGATCGCCTCGGTGCCGAGGACTCGACCGGCAGCCGTGGCGTAATCTCCGAGTGTCCGGCTCGACGCCGCCTGAAGAGCAGCATTTGCTTCGCGGACTTCGGTTGCAAGAATGGCGCATACAATTACGGTTCCCGCGAGGCACGCGACGACGAGCGCCGCGCGCCACGAACGTGTAGGCGAGGAAGAACCGGAATTCATTATTGAGCGTTGAGGATTGATCCAGGACGATTATGGCGTGCAGAGTGTCACTCGACCTTCCCGGCACTACTAGTGCGAATCAGCGAGCCAGACGTTGCGTATAGCGACCTGCCTCGACGATGCTCCGGCAGCCTCGGAGATTGTCCAACGCTGGCTACTTCGGTCCAGCGTAAGCCCCGCAAAGCCGAGGATCCGATCGAAATCGATGTCCTTGGTCCCGCCGACGTATTGCTCGAACCAGGCGTGCATGTCCTTTCCCATGGCTTCTGAGACGGCCTGGTCCACGTCGGCCTCCGTGTAGCCGCGGCCCTGAAGGTAGTACGACGCGTTCGGCTTGTCCCACGACAGTTTCTTGAGATTTCTCAAGGCGTCGTCGAGAGAGCGGACATTGTCCGTCTGGTCCCGAATCATGAGGTCCAAGGCGAGCGCGATCCCGGCACCCTTGAAGTAATAGCTGAAGAACGTCTGTGAAGCGTTGGTCTTCTGAGCTCGAGGCGCGCCGTCAAAGAACGGAGCTTCGAACGACGCCATTCGCGCAGATACTTCCTTGCGCCCGGGCGCCGTAAGATTGGCCTGCACAATGCCGGCAATCATCGCGTACGTGCTCTTCGTAGGACCAAGTTGCGCGCGCGACGTCGCCATCTCTCCGTAGTACTGCGTCCAACCTTCGGCGACCCAGAGGCTCGGTTGATACTGCTCTCGCGTGTAATCAAACGGGCCAAGCGCCATCGGACGAATTCGCTTCACGTTCCAGACGTGAAAATACTCGTGTGCTGCAGTCCCGACGCCGGCAAGCACAGACGCGGTATCCACCCACGGCTGGCGGTCGATAATCTGGGTGGAATACAGGTGCTCCATGCCATCGCCACCGGGGAATCCGATGTGAAACAGGAAAGTGTACATGCGCAGTGGCGGTGGCCCAATCACCCGATTATGCGCCTCAACAATCTTCCGCACCGACGCGACAAAACGCGCACGTTCGTCAGGGGTGGTCGGTCCGTTGTGATGTACAACCGTCCGGTACAACCGGTTGTCCACAGTGAATGAATCAACCATGAAACTCGGCGCGACTTCGGTCGGGGTGTCAATCAGACGATCATAGTTCTCGAACGTGTAGTCGGCCTGATCGAGCTGCTGCGCATCACCATTGATGATGTGCCATCCTGTTGGAGCGTCGATGTGCAGCGACACCGCAAACGGTTTCCGACCTTCGACGTACATGAAGACGGATCCCCCATTCCAGTTCGCGTGAAGAGAGTCCAGAACGCTGAACGTACCGGATAAATCGTCGCCGAAAACATGATAATGCGCGACGATATGTCGAGCGCCAGCCGGGTAAACACGCCACAGCGAGCCGTTTTCGCGATCCCACCTCAGCGCCTTGGTGTTGCCGTCTGTTACCGTAAAGTCCTGCACGTTCTTGGCAAAATCCATACGCGCGTACCGGCCGGGTGACCAGACCGGCATCTGAAGCTTCAGCACCGCACCTTTTACATTGTCAACTTCAATCGTGACGCTGTACAGATGCGAATCCGGGTCGGGCATCGCAATCGTGTAATGGATCGTCGGAGCGACCGCTGCATCGCGGACGACGTGGTTCGACGGCGGCGAGCCGACCGCCAGCAACGATGCAACAGCAAAGACAGACGTTAGCATGAATGGCATCTTTGAGATGTGAGCTGGTTTGCGTCGGCGATGCTCAAACGCCAATGAGGCTGTAGAGGAGTACGCCAAGCACAATCGCCGTAACTACGGTATACACGTGGTCGTGCTGCTTGAGGAACGCGAGCAGCGAAAGTGCAACACGCGCAATGGGCGTCGCAATCAGAAGCAGAATCCCGAGCTGTATCAACGCCTCTGGATTCAGATCGAATGCGCTCCGCGCAACCTCTGTCACGCTTTTGAGTGCATCCGGCTGGCCGCGAAAAACCCGATAATCAGCAACATTTCCGCCATGCAGCGACAGAAACAGGATACCGCCTGCCGCCGTGACACATGCAGCGAGAATCACTCCCCAGCGGAGCAGATTGCCAATGAATAACTCGACGTGTTCATCGCTCCACCGACCTGTGCGCCACAATGGATCACTCAAATGCCACCTCGCAATCCCTTGTACGCCATCTCGATGGCCAGAAAGACGATTACTGCCGTGAATATCGCGCGAAGTGCAGGAACCTTGGCTCCCGCTAGAACTCGCGCCCCCGTGAGCGCGCCTGCAAGGACGCCAAGCATCACAGGAAAGGCGATGACCGGATCGATGTAGCCGCGATGCAGGTACACACCCGCACTCGCGGCCGCCGTGACCCCGATCATGAAGTTGCTCGTGGTCGTCGAAACCTTGAATGGCAGGCGCATCGCCTGATCCATCGCGAGAACTTTCACTGCGCCGGAACCGATCCCCAACAAACCGGACAGGATGCCGGCTCCAAACATCAATGAGAAGCCGGTGGGCACATTGTGAACCGTGTACGGTTGCATCCCCTCCGCAGTCGGGTATGTACCGTCCATCCGCAGCTTGGTCGCCCACTTGTCGGGTGGTCCATCAATCGAATGTTCCGCACGCGGACGCAGCGACCGAAACGCCGAATACGCCAGAACCAGCGAGAATATCACGGCGATCGCACTGGTCGATATCAGCCCAGCTATAAACGCACCGCCGAGAGCCCCAACCGTGGTTGCCACCTCAAGGAACATCCCGATGCGGATGTTGGTGTAGCCCTCGCGAACATATGCTGCCGCCGCGCCAGACGAAGTCGCAATTACGGAGACCAGCGAGGCGCCGATGGCATACCGAATATCCACGCCGAAAGCGAGTGTGAGCATCGGTACGATGATCATACCCCCGCCCAGTCCCGTCAGCGCTCCGAGCATGCCCGCCGCGAAGGAACCGATCGCGACCAGGCCAGTCATCAGCAGAATACTCATTTATTTAGAACGGCACTTCATGGATCGCTTAGCTTAGCGCTTCAGGGCACGACGCGCCACCGCGGGTTTGACACGTTCGGGTGACGGGAGCACTCCAACATTGCAACAGGAGCGACCCGGCCTCCGTATCTTGTCGTGGTGGACGGCCGAAAAAGAATCCCTGACTTGCCGTCCATCACCCAGCCGCGCGGTTCCCCAGCTCTCCTGACTATTTCCGTTCCGTTCTACCTCCGATCGCGCATTACTCTTTGCGCCGTCCTGATCGTTCCAGCGCTGGCGCACAGTCAGAGCGCTCCTGATTCGGTTCGCAGAGTTACGCTCGCCGAGGCGCTTTCATTGGCGACACGCGTGAGCCCCGACCTCGCGAACGGGGAGGCGACGGTCCGGTCCGCTCGCGCCGCCCGTCTCGTGGCCACAGGGGAGTACCTCCCTTCCCTTGGCGTCGCCTCAAGCGGGGGGCGTGGAACGATCGTTCAGGGAGCGAATAGCGTCACAAACGGAATACCGGTCGCATCAAGCGCACGGCCGCTGGATGACGTTTTCGGATCCGGGCTCTCGGTTGCACTTCCGGTGTTCACCGGAGGCCGCCGCGGCGCGGACCGCCGGAGCGCGGATGCACTGCAGAATGCTGCCGATGCCGGTCTCGTGGCTGCCGAATACGACGTTCGCCTCGCCACCAAAGAGACGTATTTCAACGCTCTTCGCGCCACCGACCTCGTCGAAGTCGCCTCGGCGCAGGTGGCGCAAGCCGAGCGTGCGATGCGTGATGCGGAAAGCAGACTTCGCGCAGGTACGACAACTCGCTCAGACGTACTCCGCGCGCAAGTCGCCCTCGCGTCGGCACACGACGCACTCGCGAGCGCCGGCGCAAACCGCACGGCGAGCGAGTTCGAGCTGGCTCGGGTAATCGGAAGCGATTCTCCGGTTGGCGCTTCCCCGGTCGCGGACGAAGACTCGATTCCACTTCCGGTGTCCCGCGAGTCGCTGATTGCGAGCGCCGTGAATGGCGCGCCGCTCGCTCGCGCCGCTGCGGCCAATGCGCAGGCGGCCGAAGCGGCGATTGGAGCGGCCAAGGCGCAGTATCTCCCCACCTTACTCGCCAGCGGGGGCTACGGATGGCTCGAACAACGCTCCGTAAATCCTCGCCCTGTCGGAGGTTGGACGCTTCAGATGGGAATCTCCTACCCGCTCTTCAATGGCTTTCAGCGCGAGGCTGCGGTAACGCGTGCCAAGGCGGAAGCTGATGCCGCGCGCTCGATTCAGCTGGATACCAAGCGTGGAATTCGAGCGGACGCAGTTCGTGCGTACGACGAGGCCACGGTCGCAGCCCAGAGAATAGGATTTGCCCGTGAAGCGGTCGCTGCGGCGCGAGAAGACTTGAGAGTTCAGGAGCTTCGGTACCGCGCCGGCGCGTCGACCTTCCTCGACGAGGTCACTTCTCAACTCAACCTCACTCAGACAGCAACGTCGCTGGTACAGGCCCGCTACGATTACCAGATAGCACGCGCAATGCTGGAACGCGTGCTTGGCAGGAATTTGCAATAGATGTGGATTGTAAAACTGGCATTGCGCCGACCATACACCTTCGTGGTCGTTTCGATTTTGATCGCGATCTTCGGATTCGTTGCCGCGCTGAGAATGCGCACCGACATCTTCCCCGAAATCGACATTCCTCTCGTTACTGTCGTGTGGCAGTACTCGGGAATGCCACCGGAGGAAATCGAACGTCGAATAGTGACGAGTGCCGAACGATACTATAGCGCGACTGTTGGCGGCATTGAGCACATGGAGTCGCAATCGATCAATGGCGTGGGCCTCATCAAGATCTATTTCCAGCCCGGCGCCAATATCCCCACTGCGGTCGCGGAGATAACGTCGGCATCACAGACTGCGACGAAGCGACTGCCCCCTGGCATCCAGCCGCCGATCATCGTTCAGTTCAATGCGACCGACGTACCGGTGCTGCAGATCGGCGTTGACAGCAAGACTCTGTCCGAGACACAGCTGTACGATCTGACTACTAACACGGTGCGAATCAAACTCGCCACAGTGCAGGGTACGTCGCTCCCTGCTCCGTACGGCGGCAAGGCGCGCCAGATCATGGTGGACCTCAATCCAGAGGCGCTATACGCCAGGGACGTATCGCCGTCCGATGTCAGCAGCGCAATCAATGCGCAGAATCTCATCCTGCCTTCCGGAACAGCGAAGCTCGGTGACAGAGAATACTACGTTGGGCTGAACTCAAGTCCGGATGTCGTGTCGATGCTGAACGACCTTCCGATCAAGACGGTTCATGGAACTACCATATATATCCGCGACGTGGCGCAGGTGCGCGATGGATACGCAGTCCAGACCAACCTCGTTCGCGAAAACGGTCACCGTGGAGTCTACCAGAGTGTAGTGAAGAACGGCAACGCGTCAACGCTCGACGTAGTTGCAAAAATCAAGGCGGCGCTCCCAGCTGTGGAAGCGGCTCTTCCGAACGGCGTTTCGCTCAACCTGTTGCTCGATGAATCGCTGTACGTGCGCGCCTCACTGCACGGAGTTCTACGAGAAGCGCTGATCGCCGCCCTGCTAACAGCAGCGATGATCCTGCTCTTCCTCGGAAGCTGG
The DNA here is from genome assembly GCA_039924445.1 of Gemmatimonadaceae bacterium. Taxonomy (GTDB): domain Bacteria; phylum Gemmatimonadota; class Gemmatimonadetes; order Gemmatimonadales; family Gemmatimonadaceae; genus Fen-1247. The sequence continues at coordinate 3,600 of JBDTAW010000305.1, read as the reverse complement.
CGAAGCACGCTAGTCGTCGCAACTTCGATACCGCTCTCGATCCTGGTTTCAATCATCTGCCTGTCCGCGTTGGGACAGAGTATAAACATCATGACGCTTGGCGGGTTCGCGCTCGCTGTAGGAATACTTGTTGACGACGCGACAGTTACAATCGAGAGCATTCACAGAAACCTTGCGATGGGCAAATCGCTCATGCAAGCGATACTCGATGGTGCTGACGAGATCGCCGTGCCCGCCTTCGTATCGACGCTGGCAATCTGCATCGTCTTTACACCGGTGTTCTTCCTGGGCGGAGTGACCGGGGCGTTATTCAAGCCGCTGGCGATGGCGGTGATCTTCGCGATGCTGGCATCCTACGTCCTGTCGCGCACGCTTGTCCCGCTGATGGTCCGGTACCTCCTGCCGGCCGAAGTAACCATGTACGCGTCGCACCAGAGCGGTGGCGCAGTATCGGATGTCTTCTGGCGGATCAACAGATGGTTTGAGACACACTTCGACCGGTTGCGCAACTGGTACACCGCTGCGCTGTCAGCAGCCCTGGTACACCGACGCAAGGTCGCGAGCGGCGCCATCGTAGCGGTAGTTACATCGCTCGTCATGGTTCCGTTCGTCGGGCAGGACTTCTTCCCAACTGTAGATGGTGGACAGTTTCGGATCCACGTCCGCGCGGCGGCGGGAACCAGGCTCGAAGAGACGGACGCTATCATTGCCCAGGTGGAGCGCGCGATCCGCGAAGATATCCCGGCATCCGAACTAGGCGTCATTCTCTCCAACGTCGGCGTGCCTGTTAGCAGCATCAATCTCTCAACCGGCGATAACGCGACAATCAGTCCCGCAGACGCCGAGCTGCTCATCTCGCTCAAGGACAACCGCTCGCGACCCACTGACGAATACATGCGGGAATTGCGTTCGGATTTCAGGCGCAAGTTCCCAGGAATTGCCTTCTCGTTTCAGCCGGCCGACATAGTAAATCGCATACTCAACCTCGGCCTTCCCGCAGCAATCGATGTTCAGGTTGTCCCCGGCAAGGACGTCGACGGATTCAAGGTCGCGTCAATTCTTGCGGACTCGATGCGTAAGGTTCCGGGTGCTGTCGACGTCCGACAGCAGCAGGTCATGGATGCGCCGGAACTGTTCTTTTCAGTTGATCGCACGCGCGCGTCACAGCTCGGACTCACCCAACGCGACGTCGCACAGAGCCTCCTGATCTCGCTCAGCTCCAGCGGCCAGACTGCTCCGAATTACTTCCTGAACCCGCAGAACGGCGTCTCATATTCTGTTGCAGTTCAAACACCGGAATATCGATTCAATTCGATGAATGACCTGGAGTCCACACCCGTCATGGCACCAGGGGTCGCCCCGCAGCTGCTGGGCAATCTCGCCACCGAATCCAGACGCACTTCCCTCGCAGTGGTCGATCACTACAACATCCAACGCGTTTATGATGTCTACGCCGGAGCGGATGGCCGCGATCTTGGCGGAGTCGCACGCGACATAGATCGCATCGTCAACAACGTTCAGAAGACACTACCTCTCGGCACAACGATAGTGATGCGCGGACAGGTTGAGAGCATGCGCGATGCATTTACGGGCCTCGGCTTCGGACTCGCATTCGCGATCCTGCTTGTTTACTTCCTCATGGTTGTGAATTTCCAATCATGGCTTGATCCCTTCATCATCATAATGGCACTCCCCGCTGCGCTCGTCGGGATTGTCTGGATGCTATTCGTCACTCGTACGGCTTTCAGTGTGCCTTCCCTGATGGGATCCGTCATGGCCATGGGTGTCGCAACTGCAAATAGCATCCTCGTTGTTACATTCGCCAACTCGCGGCGCGGCGATGGACTGGATGCGATTGCCGCTGCACTCGATGCCGGACGGACACGACTTCGGCCAGTCCTCATGACAGCCCTCGCAATGATTATCGGCATGCTCCCGATGGCGCTCGGTCTCGGTGAAGGTGGCGAACAAAATGCGCCACTTGGGAGAGCAGTCATCGGTGGTCTCATCATTGCAACGATCGCTACACTCATCCTCGTCCCAGTCGTCTACAGCGTTCTACGGACTCGCCCGCCAGGCCGCATTCACGATGCATTGCTGAATCCATGACATGACACAGTCTCCATCTTCTCCGCCTCGTTCCCGGACGGGAATCGCAATATTCATCGTCATCGTGGCGGGGTTGCTCGCCATCGGCATTATCCCGCGCATCACTCAGAAGCAGACTCTCGCCGCTGAAGTCAGCGCCGCATCCGACACGATTGTGTCCACGTCGGTTTCGACTGCCGTACGCTCAAAAAGTGAGCCTCTTAATCTCCCGGGAACGTTGCAGCCACTCCATGAGGCTGTCATTTACGCTCGCTCGGCGGGTTACGTTCGGCAGTGGTATGTGGACATCGGCTCGCGAGTAAAATCGGGACAGTTGCTCGCAACAATCGAGGCTCCGGAGGTGGACCAGCAAGTGCAGGAGGCTGACGCGCAGCTGAAACAGGCTGGCGCCAACCTGTCGCTTGCGAAGAACGACCTCGATCGCTGGAAGTCTCTTGCACGCGACAGCGCCGTCAGCCAGCAGGAGCTGGATCAGAAAACCGCCGCATACGAAGCCAGCCTCGCGACAGTGAACGCCCAACATGCCAACGTTCAGCGACTGACGAGCCTGCAGGGTTTTAGCCGAGTGGTCGCCCCGTTTGCAGGATTGGTGACTGCCCGGAACGTTGATGTTGGTGCGCTCGTCAGTCCGGGGACAAGCGGAGCGGGCACGGGTGGCGCAGGGTTGTTCCGTGTCTCGCAGACTGACACCATGCGAGTTTACGTAAACGTTCCTCAGTCGCTCGTTGCGGCGATACACGTAGCGCAGGCGGCTACAGTCTCTCTCTCAGGTCAGACGCATCGCTCCTACACCGGCCACGTAGCCCGTACTTCGGATGCGCTCGATCCATCGACACGCACTCTACTCGTCGAGGTCGATGTCGCTAACACGGATCATTCTCTCCTGGGTGGGAGTTTCGTACAAGTCAGCCTCGCGACGTCCGCCATGCAGCCAGCCATCGTCGTACCTGCGAATGCGCTGCTCGTGAACTCCGCGGGCACCCAGGTCGTCGTGGTCGATGACCACAACATCGCACACTACCGCAAGGTCGCTGTCGGCCGAGACTACGGCGCGACTGTTGAAATACTCTCTGGCGTAGATGAAGGCGCAGTCGTGGTCCTCAATCCGTCCGACCAGATCCGCGATGGCCATGTGATCAAGCCAGTCAAGGTCGCCAGAGCCAACTGATTCGGGGTGCTCAAGAGCACCGCGAAACGCAAGAATGCTTGCGGATTACAACGCGATTTTGCAGTACGCGCACTCTGTCCTGAAAGCTAAAACGTTACGTAGCAACGATTTAGCCCGAGTGAATCTGCATGGCGCAGGCGTTGCCAATCTCGGTACCACGCGGCAAATCGCGTTAGACGAAGAAACTTGTTTACGGGGTCAACCACATATGCGCAAATCAAGAGGCTTCACCCTGATCGAACTGTTGATCGTTGTCGTGATCATCGGAATCCTTGCCGCGATGGCCATTCCTCGTTACGCCAGCGTCAAGGAAAAAGCGTATC
>JBDTAW010000304.1:0-3347 GCA_039924445.1 Gemmatimonadaceae bacterium | reverse complement strand
CCCGTGCCGTCAGTGCCATCGCGATATCACGGCTTTGGACGCGTCACGCCCGCCGGCTTCTGCGCTGGTCCGACCTTCTTGGCTGTCGCCGGCGTTGACTCTGGTATCGACGTGGACGCACCAGCCTTCGGAGGGCCGAGAGCCTTGAGCCGAGTTAAAACCGCGTCCGTCACATCGAGCGACTTGTCGGCCGAAACCAGAGCGCTTCCCTGCGCGCCAACATCGAAGATCATGGTATAACCACCCTTCACGCGAATTTCGTCAAGAACCTGCGTTACCTGGTCCATGAGCGGGCGCGCAAGATCCGCTTGGCGCTGCTGCATCTGATTGTTCAGAGCAGTGGCACGCTGCGTGAAATCGGCCTCGGTGCTGCGAATCGTCGCTCCGCGCGCCTCGCGACGCGCACTGTCCAGGCTCGGCGCGTCCTTGTCGTAGGCCGCAACCATAGCCTTGAGCGAGTCATCCATACGCTGGATCTGAGCCCGTGCCGTCGTCATCTCTGTATTGTACGTCGATTCTGCCGTGGCCCGTCCCGGCGCCTCGGCAAGAATCTTCGCCGAGTTGATGTAGGCGAGCTTGACAGCCGACGCCTGTGCGAATGCTGCTGGAGCCATCGCGAGTGTAGTTACCGCAACCATCGCGGAGTGCATCCATTTGCTCATTGGTAGGTTTCCTAGAAATACTGTCCAAGTTTGAAGTGGACTTTCCACCCCGGATTAGAGCGTCCCTGCGCGTCGACCCGGTCCAGGCCATACGCGAAGTCGACACCAAGAGGCCCAAGCGGGCTTACAACGTTCCCGCCAACGCCTACGCTTCGAAAAAGGCGCGTTGGATCAAAATCACGCGGCCGCGCCCACACATTGCCGCCTTCCACAAAAGTATTCAGATACAGCGACTGGTTGATTCGAAGCCCCAGTTCCGCCGTCGTTACGAAAAACGCATTGCCAAAGGATGTCGTCTTCGCGTTGCCATTGCATGCCGTCGGGTCATAACCCGCAGGCGTGATCGAGAACTCGCAGTAGCCTCGCAGCGGCTCGCCGTACTGAGTACCGCCTAGTGCGAATGATTGTGACGAGAAAAATGGCCCTGGATCACCCAGGACCGCACCAGCACGCGCTGTCAACCCGGCGACAAAGGTCATCGGCTCACCGCCAAGAACATTGCCACCCACGTAGGCAAGCGGTGCATACGACCGCAGTTCAGTCGTGTACTTCTGAAAGTTCGCGGTGCCGCCGAGCGGCCCGCCATTGAACGACGTTGAAATCGTCTGCAATCCACCCTGCGTCGCGAACGGCATGCCGATTCTCGTGTCGTGCTGGTACGAAACTCCCACCGACGATCGGAAGCAGCTTTTGCAGTTCGTAATGATCGTGCTCAGAAGCGTTCCGGAATTATCACCGTACTTGACCGACTCGCCTCCATACGAGAGGAAGAGCCGGCTGTAGTACGAATGCGGCACCGGGAAGCCGAATTGCACCTGACCTCCGATGCGAGTGCTCTGACCAAGATCTGCAATCGTGTATCGAGTGCGGGTGTTGTACGCAGTGATGGAGCCGGTGATCCTTGAATCACGGATGTTCGGGTCCGAATACGTCAGTTGGAAGTCATTGATGTACTTGCCGAACTGCCAGTTGAGCTGGGCGCGCTTGCATTTACCAAACAAATTCGGCTGGTCCAGCCCGATAAACCCACCGAGCCCGGTCCCCTGTCCCATCGACGCACCGAAGTTGACGTTACCGGTACGCTTCTCCTTTACCTTGAACGTGATGTCGACGTCGCCAGTCGAATCGGGCTTGACATCCGGCTCAGGCATGGGAGAGTCGAAGAAGTTCAGATTTGCGATATTCTGATAGCTACGCATCAAATAATCACGCTTGAACACCTGACCGGGCGCCATCACAATCTGCTCACGGATGCACGACGCATACGTATAGTCGTTGCCCGTGATGTCAATTCTGTTGACGATCGCCGGCGAACCTTCGTTGATGTCCCAGCGAAGGTTGACCTTGCGTACCGAGTCTGTGGAAGGAACGCGCTCCTCCACAGGCTGCACCGTCGAGTAGATGTAACCCTCGTTGCTGTACGCCTCTTTCACCTGCTCCGTCGCGTCCTGCCACTTGGACTCGTCGAAGGTACCCTTGGGATTCTTGTACGTGCGATGCACAACTCCCAACACGGATTCGGCAAGAGAGTGATCGGCTCGGTCAAACGGGAAGTATGCGCGAAGCTGCTCGGTGTTGAACCGTTTGTTGCCGTACACCTCGAAATCGCCGACGGTATAACGTGGTCCATCCTGAACCCGCAACTGGATTTCGCCCTTACCGTTTTCGCGATCAACTTTCATTGTGTCCTGAAGCAACCTGAAATCGATGTAGCCGCGTGATGCGTAAAGCGCCGGAATGCGATCAGTCAGGTCGCCGGCAAAAGTCGCATCGTCAAACTCGCCATTGCGAAACCACCAGAATCCTTCGGGCTTCGTTTGCATGGATGCGACGATCGCTCGAGACGGAATCGCCTTGTTACCCGACACACCAATTCCAGATATTGCCAGACGCCGACCTTCGTCTACCGTGAATGTCAACGACAGATTGTTGCCCGTAATCGCAGAATCGACGTGCACGCGCGCGAGGTAGAAACCCTTGCTCTCATATAGTGAATCAGTTCGCTGAATGGATGTGGCAATTCTTGCGGGATCTATCGCGACGCCCGCCGGCAGACGCAACCGATCCTCCACATCGTTTCTGGATACCTGACTCACTCCGTGAATCGACATGCTGCCAAGAACAGGCCGTTCCTTCAGGCTCACGTTCAGCGACGCTGTGTTGGTCGTCGGCTTGACGGTACATATGATATGCACGTCATCGTAATTACCGGTCGCATACAACGCCTTCACTGCTCGTTGTATATCCTTGTAATTCAACGTGGTCTTCGGAAGTAACCCGATCGTCGCGCGGACAGTTGCCTCATCAACGCGCGAGTTTCCCGTCACTGTTATAGTGTCCGGTACTGTGCAACGACCCGCAGCGGTCGTGGTATCTGCCCCCTGGGCGAACAAAGGGAGCCCTACCAGCGCTAAGGCCAGCAGGCTCCCAGCAATCTTAAACATCCCTCTAATATACCACGCCGAAGCAGTAGCGCCCATCCAGTTGGTAGCTCGCAGTTTAAGTGAGAACAGCGGCTACTTCGACACCGATCCGCACGAAATGTTGCGCACGTTCCGGGACTGCAGATTCGGTTGGAGCTGGCTGCCAGCCGCGACTACCCGTGCACCGCGACTCAAGAACCAGCGCCCGGATGCCGACACCAAATCATACGATCCGTTCCCGCTATTCACCCCTGCACCGGGG
>JBDTAW010000303.1:0-7150 GCA_039924445.1 Gemmatimonadaceae bacterium | reverse complement strand
ATGTGCAACTCGAGACTCCGTCGCAGGCGCTTGCGGCCGTGCGGGTCATCGGTACACGCGAGCGTCCGGCGCCACCTCAGGATCTTCAGCCAGACATCGGCGGTTTGGCGAATGCGGCCTCGGGCTTCGTATCGGGACTGGCGTCGGATTCGTATTCCGGGGATGTGCTCGGCTTCGCTGCTGGTTCACCGACGTTAGACATTACCAGGTCCGCGCCGGGCCAGGTTACCGGCGTGACGACGATGGGCCTGGGCGCAAACCAGACCAGTCTGAGCTTGAACGGCGCTGACGTCCGCGGCGTCAGCCTCCCGAGCAGCGCGCACGTCTCTATCAAGGTTGCGACGAGCCAGTACGATCCATCACAGGGTGGCTTCAGCGGCGCGAAGATTGACGTCACGGCGGCGCCGGGAAACAACATCGGCGATCGAGCGATAAGCGCGCGCGGCGTCGCGAATGTGGCGACGCTGGCGCCGTCGGCGACGGTGAGTGCGTCAGGTTCCGCAAGCGGATATCTGATCCTCGATCACCTCATGTACAGTTCGAGCGCCGAATTATCGCGGACGAGTTCTCCGTTGCAACTGTTCGATACACGCGCGGGGACGGGGGCATCGGGTGTGACCTTGGGTGCCGGCGACGCGACAACGCTCAACAACGCGCTTCGTCAGATCGGGATCACGCGCACGCCGGCGACACAACAGGCGGTGAGGAACAGCTTCTCTACGCTCAATCGATTTGATTTTGTTTCGGATACTGATCATACGGTCGCGCTTATAGCGAGTCTCGCCACGGATGCAACTGCGCATGCAGGTGGCTCTCCGGCTGCAATTGGCAATCTGTTTGGTAACACACAGTCCGTCGATGCGGGGCTCACCTTACTGCGGTCGGTCATCTCGAATCGGGCAGCGCAGAAATCCTTGCTCGCGGTATCGAGGAGCGTAGATCAGCAGGATCCGTCGTATCAACTTCCATTGATACAGCTGCGCGTGCCGGGCGAGTTGAATGGAATCGCGTCCGCACAGAACGCGGTCGCCGGGTCCTACATCGGGACTGCATCGGCATCACGCTGGACCAGTCTTAACGGCAGCCACACCGTCTATTGGGTCAGCGCTGATGGCCATCACCACTCCGATGCCGGGTTGTCTCTTCGATTTGTACATGAGTCACAGGATCCGAATACGAATCAGTTTGGCGTCGTATCTTTCGATTCACTGAATTCATTCGTCATGCAAGCGCCATCTGCATACTCGCGTGAATTCAACGTGGCACGATCGTCAGCCAATGTTGCTACAATGTCGGGATTCCTCGGCGATCAGTGGGTGTTGCGGCCGCATCTGAGCATGCAGGGTGGAGCACGGTTCGATCTGAATCAGTATTCAATTGCGAGTGCATCTGCAAATGCCGCCGCGACCGGCGCCGCACTTGGTCTCACGAGCTCTGCTACGGGGCACAGCATTGACGTGAGCCCGCGTCTTGGAGCTACGTGGGACGTTCCAGTATCCGGTACGAAAGTCGCGATGCTGTCATTTCGCGGCGGAGTTGGACGTTTCGTGAATGATGTACGCAGCACTGCGCTGCTTCCCGCAGCGGTTCCATTCGTGGGATCGGGAAGCCTCCGGCGACTCAATTGCACCGGGGCCAACGTACCGAGTATCGACTGGTCGTCCATAAATACCGCGACAGTTCCGGGGTCGTGCACTGACGGGACCCTCCCTGCACTGGAGAACGTTACCGGAAGTGTCTTCGCAACGGACTGGAAGCCGGCAGCAACGTGGCGCGGCAATGTCGGTGGGAGCGTACAGTTTCAAATGCCGTGGACGCTGTCGTTCGACTATATACGTTCGGTTACAACACGCATATCGAGTTTGTTCGCCGGGAATCTTGCGCAGAATCCGACCTTCACGCTTGCGTCCGAGGCCGGTCGCCCGGTATTTGCTGATGCCGCATCGTTATCCAGTGATGCAGCTTACGGAACGGTAGTCCCAGTGCGTATCACGAACAGTCTTGGCAGTGTGAACTACGTCATGAGCGACATGCGCTTGTCGGCGAATCAATATTTGATCGGCTTACGCTACTGGGCACTTACCGGGACCGTATTCCAGGTGCAGTACTCTCGTACCGATGCGCGTGAGCTGATGCGCGGCGCCGATGGATTGACCGCAGGTGATCCTCGTGTGTCGAACTGGTCGCCGACCGGTTCGCCGGCGAATGTACTGACGCTCTCGGCGTTTAGTAGTGTTGGATCGCTTGGTGCGGTACAACTAAACGCGCGCCTCCAGTCGGGGAGGCACTACACGCCGATTGTGTTCGGAGACGTAAACGGTGACGGCCGATTCGATGATCGCGCGTATGTTGCGACTTCGAACGACGCTGATTCTGCGGTCGCGAACGGGATCGGGCGGTTGATTTTCACTGCGCCACCGGGCGCGCGTGATTGTCTCCGGAATTCACTCGGGGCCATCGCTGGCAGGAATAGTTGTGTGGGGCCGTGGACGGCGTCACTCTACGGCACGGTATACATGCGTGGTTTTAGTGTTCTTTCGCATTCGGCCGGGTTGACGCTCCAGATACTCAATATGGTTTCGGGGTTGGATGCGGCCTTGCATGGTACAAATCGGATGCGCGGGTGGGGTGGTTACGGAATGCCGGATAACACACTACTTACAGCAACCGGTTACGACGCGCCCGCGCGACGTTACACGTATCTCGTGAATCCCGCTTTCGGGAGTGTGCGATCCAGCAGTGCTTCCCAGAATCCGTTCGGCATCAGCCTGACGCTCGGAGTGACATTGGGCCGCGACCGCGCACAGCAACAGCTTGTGATTGACGGAATGCGGCGCACGCATCCGAGTACCACGGCGTTGGTCGATCGTTATGTCGCGCGGTATCCAAATGTTGGATTCGCGATTCTCAGAGCGGCTGACAGTGTAGGCCTGAGCAAGACTCAGCGCGATAGCGTAACGGCCATAGGTCGAGCATTCGACGAAACGATGCGAACGATCTGGCGACCTGTTGCTGAGCAGATTCATAGCGGTCTCTCTGTGGAGGACGCAGCCCAAGTGATTGCCGCGGCGCGCACTCCGGCTGCGATCAACTATGACGCGTATGCCGCGATGACGCGGGCGGTCCTGACTGACAATCAGTTTGCTCGGCTACCCGGAGATGCCAAGTGGTTCCTGGCGGCCAAGGCATTGCGATCGATGGGGCTGGCGCCTTAGGGCGAATGTGCGAGCTCGATCACGTATAGTTGAACAGCCGCATGAGCCCGAAATCCATGTGCAGTGTCTGATGGCAATGAAAGAGCGTCGGACCCGGATCGTTGGCGACGAAATCCACATCGACAGCGCCGAATCCGGGGACAACTACGGTATCCTTCATCACGCCTCCAACCTGCTTGCCGTTGACGCTCACAATTTCGAAAGAGTGGCGGTGCAAGTGTAGCGGATGTGGATCGTCGGCAAGGTTGCGAAAGGCGAGTCGATAGCGCCGGCCTTGCTGAATATCAATTGGCGTGCTGTGATCGTATTGCTCGCCGTTGACAGTCCAGTGATTGAATCCGCTGGTGCCACCGTTGATCTTGCCGAGTGTCATGGGGATCGTGACATCCGGCGTTGCGATATGGCTGGCGTCACCGAAATTCGAATAATCCCATGCGGTCTCTGGTGGCGCGACCCAGCGTGGCTCGCCGCTCGAATCAGCATATTCAACTACGATTCCCATCCCGTCGCGTCGGTCGTCATCGTGGGGCGTGCCAAGTATCCACACACCGGGTGAGTTCATCTCGACAATTGCATCGATTCGCTCTGCGACGCCGAGTGCGAGGACGTTCACCTTGCGTGGTGTGGGAACGGGATTGCCATCCAGCGCGACAACCTCGAACTGATGACCTGGAAGTGCAAGTTGAATATTCTCGGTTGCACTTGCATTGAGGATGCGGAACATGACCCGCTCGCCGCGCTTGACGCGTACCGGCTCGCCGTGACCAAGCGATTTGCCGTTGATGGAGAAAGAGCGGTACCCGATCTCATAGCCGTTGCGCTTAGGATCCTTTGGCGGCGGTTGAACTTTCCCCTGCGGCCAGACCGCTGCGTCGGTTCCCATCTCAGTTGCGCCGAAGAATGGTTCCCACTCATGCGTCGCGAGAAATATTTCGCGATCGTAACGTCCCGGTTCGGAGTTCGGTTCGATGTAGACGAATCCGAATTGTCCGGTGTAGAGACCACGATTGAGATCGGGGCCCGAGAATGCGTGTGTGTGCACCCAACGCGTTCCGGATGGTTTGGGGGTCAGCATGTATCGACGCGCGCCATGTGGTGGTACGGCGGGTGTTCCCTCTTCGGCTGCACCATCAATGTTCGATGGAACGAACTGACCGTGCCAGTGCACAAACTCAGGAGTGTCTGTGTCGTTGATGAGCTCGACGCTGACCGTTCGACCTTCCTTCAGCCGGATGATCGGCGCCGGTACGCTACCATTGTACCCGATTGTACTGATGATGTGGTCGGGAGCGAGTTCAACCAGCACCGGGGCGATTCGGAGGGTAACATCTGCCGGCGGGTAACGTGTATATCCGGAATCTGGTGCGGACGACGATGCAGCCGCACCGGTAGTCGAATTGCCGGGAGATTCCCGCTCAGTTGAGCATCCAGCCGCAAGCAGGCTCACGCCCGCGATCGCGCCGACCCGCAGGAAATCGCGTCGAGTCGTACTTGTCACGCCGCTCGCGTCATGGGATTCGTTTCCCGCCATGCTGTTCCTGTCACCTGACTGTGAGAGTGTCCATGTAAATTCTACCTATTGGGCAGCACGCGTGCGCTGCACTCCGTTGACAAGGCCCACGCCGCGATCCATTGTTGGGCACGTCGGTACTCTTTCCTCCAGTCCGCTGCACCACGTGACTTCTGCCCTGCCCGGGACATCGCAAATCCGCCGAGCTACCGCGCTGCTCCTGAAGTCGCAGCAGATCGGAATCGTTGCCGTTCTGATCGTGCTGGGCGTCGCGCTCACTTTTGCCGCCGGCTCTCATATCGATGCGCTCAGCGGCGTTCGGGTCAACAACTTTCTGAACGCGTACACCCTCGTACAGATCGGCACGGACGCCAGTTCCTTCGCGATCATGGGGGTGGGTGCCACGATCGTCATCATCGCGGGCGGGATCGATCTCTCAGTCGGGGCGATCTACGCGCTTTCCGGGGTCGGGATGGCGATGGTCCTCAGGGCGGTCGGCCCGATGGGGCCCGTTGCGACGGTCGCGGTCGCTCTCGCCACCTGTCTGTCGATCGCGCTGCTCTGCGGTCTCGCGAACGGTTTCATGGTGATCGGGCTCGGCGTGCACCCCTTCATCATCACCCTCGGCACGATGTGGGTCCTCCGCGGCCTGGCGTTCGTGGTCAGCCACGCCGAGAGCGTCCTGGTGCCCAACGCGCTGACCAACGTCGCCAAGGCGCGCCTCGGGCTGAGCGCCGATCTGTTCCCGGTGCCGTTGCTTGTGATGCTGATTGTTACCGCGATAGGTCAGGTGTACCTGAGCCGAACCGTAAGTGGTCGCCATGTATTCGCGATTGGCGGGAACCCGGAGGCGAGTCGCTATTCCGGATTACGGGTTGATCGGGTCAAGCTTGGCGTTTACGCGATCTCTGGTCTCAGTGCTGGCATCGCCGCATTTCTCGGTGCATCGTTCTACGGATCAGCCACATCATCGGATGCCAACGGTTACGAACTGTATGTGATTGCCGCGGCGGTTGTTGGTGGCGCGAGCTTGATAGGAGGAAAGGGCAGCGCGATAAGCGCCACGCTCGGCGCGATTCTCATCGTGATGATTCGCCAGGCAATTCGCACGCTGCATCTGGACCAGAATTACGAATGGATCATCATTGGCAGCGCTATGATTCTCGCTGTCGTACTGGATCAGGGCGGGACAAGACTGCTTGCGCGCCGAATGGCCGCCGGTTCGTCCACTCCGGAACCAACCACCGTTGCACCCGAGGCAGATTCATGAAGCATCCGCGTTCAGCTCCCGTCCTTCGTCCGTCATCCCTACGAACGCGGGGATCCATTGCACTTGTTTTGTGCTCCGCTGGATTCATCGCATGCGGCGGTGGCGAGAAGAAAAGCGCAGACGCGGCAGGCGCCAGCAAGACATTCACGATCGCGATGATCGCCAAGAGCTCGACCAATCCGGTCTTTCTATCGGGCCGAGCGGGTGCGGATTCGGCTGCGAAGGAGCTGTCGAAACAGTATGGCGTGAATGTGAAGGTGGACTGGCTCACGCCGCCGAGCGAGGATGCGACGATTCAGGCGCAACGAATCGCATCCGCGGTCAATACCGGCGCGAACGCTATTCTGCTTTCCGCAAGTGACGCTGGTAAGCTTGTCGGCGCCGTTGACGAAGCAGTGTCGCGCGGAGTTCCGGTGATGACATTCGACAGCGATGTCGCAGGATCAAAGCGATTCTCGTTTTACGGTGGTGACGACGCACTGATGGGCAAGCAGGTGATGCAGGAGCTTGCGAAGCAGATGAACGGGAAGGGCAAGGTTGCAATCCTAGGAGGCAGTCAGAACGCGCCGAATCTGCAGAAGCGCATCGAGGGAGTGAAGAACGAGGCGAAGAATTATCCAGGCATTACAATCGTCAACACCTTCTATCACGCTGAGACGCCGCAGGATGCCGCGGCGGAAGTTGTGCGCGCACAGAACGCGTATCCCGGGATTCAGGGTTGGGCGATGATCGGAGGATGGGCGTTATTCACGAATACGCTGCTTACCGATCTGGATCCGGCGAAAGTGAAAGTCGTTTCCGTTGACGCATTGCCAGCGGAGCTGGCGTACGTGGACAAGGGGATTGCGCCGGTGCTTCTCGCGCAGCCGACGTTTCTCTGGGGATACGTATCCGTGAAGACCATCTTCGATCATGTGTATCTGCACAAGGCTGTGCCAGCGCATGTGCAGATGGATCTTGTGCGCGTGTCCAAGGAGAATCTTGGAGCGTGGGCACGGCAGCTCAAGGCGTGGGGGTTCACTGATGTGGATCCGAAGTATATGGCGATGCCGGCGGGGTGAAGCCTATGGTAGCGATTTCCTTTTCGAACATCACCAAACGCTTTCCCGGCGCACTCGCGCTGTCGAATGTGAGTTTTGATATTCGATCGGGCAC
>JBDTAW010000302.1:0-10548 GCA_039924445.1 Gemmatimonadaceae bacterium | reverse complement strand
CGCTCGAAGCTCTCGTCGCGCACGACGTCGCGTTTGACGACATCGACATCGGTTGGGTACCGGGTGCGTGGGAACTCCCGCTTGCCGCGCGCCGCGCACTATCGAGCGGGCGTTACGATGCGCTTGTTGCGGTTGGCGCCGTCATTCGCGGCGACACGCCTCACTTCGACTTTGTTGCTGGTGAGGCATCGCGTGGGCTCGCGCTTGTCTGCATCGACGCGGAGATCCCTGTTGGATTCGGTTTGCTCACATGCGACAACATGGAACAGGCACTCGCTCGTGCGGGTGGAATCCATGGAAACAAGGGATGGGACGCCGCGGTCGCCGCACTTGAGACGACCGACGTACTGGATCAGATCGAGCCGATCGATGAGAGTTGAGTCGCGCGCGCGGTCTCGCGCACTTCAGGCGTTGTACGCATGGGACATGCGAGACGACACCTCGCTGGACAGAGTCGCACATCAGGTCTGGGATGACCTGGCGGTGTCGCACGAGGAGCAAGTCTTTGCCGGGTTCCTCGTGCAGATCCTGGTCGCTCGCGGCGAGGAAATCGACAAGTCACTGAGTGCCGTCACTACCAACTGGCGCCTCAGCCGAATCGGTGCGATCGAGCGTTCTGTGCTACGGCTTGCAATCGCTGAACTGCTTCAGGGCACCACACCGTCGCGAGTCGTGATCAAGGAGTCTGTTCGTCTTGCGGAACGATACGGAAGCGAGCAGAGCGCCCGCTTCGTGAACGGGGTGCTCGACGCGTACGCGCGCCAGCAGGGTATGCTCTAGCCCTTGCGCATTCTCGTAGTCAACTGGCAGGACCGGGAAAATCCGTATGCTGGCGGCGCGGAATTGCATCTCCACGAAGTCTTCGGGCGCATTGTTCAGCGCGGCCACGAGGTGGATCTCCTGTGTAGCGGATTTCGCGATGCTCCCCGGGATACCGTGCTCGACGGCATCAAGGTCAGGCGTGTCGGCTCAAGGTTTTCGTTCCCGCTCCATGCTCGGCGGGAGTACAAAAAGCTCGCAGCAGAGCGCGACTACGACATCGTTGTCGAGGATCTGAACAAGATTCCCCTGTACACCCCGCGCTGGAAGGCGCGCAGTCTGGTGGTCATAACGCATCACCTCTTTGGCGCCACGGCTTTCCGGGAGGAGTCAATCCCGATCGCGACGGCGACCTGGCTCGCCGAGCGGCCACTGGGATTTGGGTATCGTGGTGTCGATTTTCAAGCCGTCAGCGTTAGTACGCGCGATGACCTGGTGAGTCGGGGGATCCCGGCAGAGCGTATTCGGGTGATCTACAACGGAGTAGACGTCGAATCACTGACACCCGATCAGAACGCTCGTTCGATAACCCCTTTATTCTCATATTTAGGTCGGTTGAAGCGATACAAGCGGGTTGACGTGGTAATCAAAGCCTTCGCATTGCTTGATGCGCGCGAGGCTCGCCTGGAGATTGCAGGCAAGGGAGATGATCGTGATCGATTGGAGGCCCTGATAGGAAGTCTCAACATCGAGGACCGGGTTCGGTTCCTGGGGTACATCACGGAGAAGGAGAAGCGCGAGCTTCTACGGAGGTCATGGGCGACTGTATTGGCATCTCCCAAGGAGGGGTGGGGAATCAGTAACTTGGAGTCAGCTGCTTGCGGTACGCCGGTCATCGCTGCGGATTCGCCTGGGATACGAGAGTCCGTTGTGGATGGTGAGACTGGCTTTCTCGTTCCGGGATCGGACGTTGGCGCGTATGCAGCTGCAATGAGAGGATTGCTTGATTCGCCCGAGATGGTCACGAAGTTAGGTAGCAACGCACGCCGGTTCGCAGAAACATTCACATGGGAGCGCGCAGCGGCGGAGACGTTGTCACATCTTCAACACGTAGCCAAAGGAGCGTAGCATGGACATCCAATTCCACGGACATCAGACGGAAATCACCAACAGCTTCCGCACACGAGCTACTGAAATGGTGCAGAAGCTGATCGCGCACCTTGGCAGACCCGTCGGCGCAGATGTATGGATCGATGGCGAGGGCGTCAAGAAAACCGTGGAACTTGTACTGCATGCACCGCACTATGAGAAGCTCGTAGCCAAGGGAAATGGGAAGTATCACGAGCCGGCGCTTTCAGATGCCGTTGCGAAGATGGAAGCGCAGATCCGTCGCCTGAAGACTGCGAAAAAGAAACAGGTTCGCGAGGCAGAGCAGCGCGCGTGACGCGTCACCCAACGGTCGGCGAGCTTGTTGAGCGGCTCGCCGAGCCGCTTCGCCTGGAAGATCTCGGTGGTGGCGTCGGATTGGGCATTGAGCTTCCCGGTCCGGATATCTCGAGCCCCGGGTTGGCTCTTTCAGGGTATGTCGGGAGATTCGTTTCGGACAGGCTGCAGGTGCTAGGTGAGACGGAGGTCAGTTATCTCAATTCTCTGGATGCACATCGCCGACACGAGATCATCGAACTTTTCTTCTCGTATCATGTGCCGGCCGTCTTCGTCACGAAGGGCCAGCAGCCTCCGGAAGGATTACTCGAACAAGCGGCGCTGACCGAGACCGCGCTTATCCGAACCGGACTTTCTACCGCTGACTTCTACCGTGGGGTCAAACCGGCGCTCGAAGAATTGTTTGCGCCAACTACGACTCTGCACGGTTCGCTTGCCGACGTTTATGGCGTAGGTGTCTTGTTCACTGGCGCCAGTGGAATCGGCAAATCGGAATGCGTTCTGGATCTCGTTGAACGCGGTCACCGCCTCGTTGCCGACGACATGGTAATTGTATCGCGACGCGGTCATGACGTACTGATCGGGCGGGCGCATGAGCTGGCGGCGCATCACATGGAAATTCGCGGTGTCGGCCTGATCAACATCCCATCGATCTTCGGGATCAGATCTGTCAGACAGCAGAAGCGAATCGAGGTAGTGGTCCATCTGGAGATTTGGGACAGGAATGCGCCGGTGGATCGTACGGGTCTGGATACCTCCGTCGCGAGCATACTCGGCGTCGAGATACCCAAGATCACGATCCCTCTCAATCCCGGGAAGAACATTACGGTCATAGCGGAAGTGGTCGCCATGAACCATCTTCTTCAATATTCCGGAATCAATCCGGCGGAACAGTTCAACGAGCGATTGATACAGCGCATGCAGAAGGCTTCAGCCATCAGGCGTTACCTGCAGGAGGATGTCGAGTAGATGGATCCTGAGGTCGCGCCTCGCGCGATTGTCGCCGGACACGGTGCGTTCCCCGCAGGATTGGTGTCCGCTGTCGAGCAGATAACGGGTCGCGGCAACGTGCTCATTCCGTTCACGAATACCTGTCTTGGTCGCGAAGACATAGAGAGTGGTATTCGTGAACTCATCGCGATGCACGCCGTGTACGTGATATTTACGGATCTTCCCGGCGGTAGTGCGACGCTCGCAGCACGCCGCGTACAGCGCGACACGCCCGGCGTGGTGGTTGTCACGGGCGTGGGCCTCGCTTCGTTGATTGACTTCGTGTTTTGCCCGAGTGGCATGAGCCCGGCAGACGCCGCCGCGCACGCAGCCGAGAAGGGGCGCGCCGCAATACTTGCTGTGGTGGTCTGAATGCCTGTAGCGCTGTACAGAATTGATGACAGGCTAATCCATGGTCAGGTTGTCGTCGGTTGGGGGCAACCGCTGGATCTGGGATTCATCGTACTGATCGATGACGTCGTCGCAGAATCAGAGTGGGAACAGGAGCTGTACAGATTGGGAGTGCCTCCCAGCATGGAAGTGTACTTCGCGTCCACGGCGGACGCGGCGCGCGAAATCGACAAGTACACCGCGGATCGTCGGAACGGGATGGTTCTGACCGGAAGCGTGGAGACGATGCTGACTTTCTCACGTACTGCGGTTCGTCCAGTCACTGCCGTCAACGTTGGCGGGATTCATCACCGCGAAGATCGTACGCAGAAGCTACGCTACGTCTTTCTGAACGAAGCCGAAGAGCAGGCGCTGCGAGAGATGGCTGCGCTGGGTATCGTCGTCACGGCGCAGGACGTTCCATCGGCGAACGCACATTCGCTCGAAGCGCTGCTTCGCGGATCTTCAACGTGACGCTTGAGTCGCTTTTATTCAGCATCCTACCAGTCTCGCTGCTCGGAGCCGTGGCGGGCCTCGACATGGTGGGTTTCCCGCAGATCATGCTGTCGCGGCCGCTCGTCTCCGCAACGCTTGCCGGTGCGTTTATCGGCCGTCCCGCCGCAGGATTATTGATCGGTGCCGTGCTCGAATTGATAGCGCTCGAGACACTTCCGTTTGGAGCGTCTCGGTATGCCGAATGGGGCTCTGCAGGAGTTGTCGGAGGCGCTGTCATGGCTGCTCAGCCAAGTGGTGCAGCGGGCGCGCTACCAGTTGCGATGTTCGTAGCTCTCGCGGCGGCTGTGTTCAGCAGCAGAAGCATGGTTTGGGTGAGAAACTGGAATGCGCATCAGGCTCGCCGTTTGAGGGCCGAGCTTGACGCGGGATCGCCGACGGCTGTGGATTCACTGCAGATTCGTGGACTCACCATGGACCTGATACGTGCGTTCGGCGTGACATTCATTTCGCTTCTGATTCTGCTCCCGCTGTCATTGCGTATCGTTGCGATATGGGGTGTGGACGCGATTCACTCGCGTGCAGTGGTCACGGCCCTCGCTGCCACTATCGCTGCGGGCGCAATTTGGACCCTCACTCACCGTGCGGCGCGCGCGGGTTGGCTTTTTGTGCTTGGCCTCGGCGCCGGCACGGCGCTTCTGCTACTTCAATGACCGAACCGCAATCGACGCAACGCGCCCGCAGCGATAGTGGCACGCCGGCACCGGTAAGCACCTGGGCTGTTGGCGCATCGTTCGTGAGACTTTTCGCGGTGCAGGGCTCGTGGAATTATGAGACCATGGTGGGCAATGGGATCGCGTTCTGCATGAAGCCTCTGCTGCAAGGCCTTCCGGAGGAACGCTACAGGGCGGCTATGGCGCGGCAGGCCCGTTATTTCAATGCGCATCCATATCTGGCGGGTGTCGCGGTCGGCTCTCTTGCCCGCGGTGAGCTGGACGGCGAGGATCCCGTGAAAATCGAGCGGTATCGCACCGCCTTGTGCGGGCCTCTCGGTAGCGTTGGCGATCAACTCGTCTGGGCCGGTTGGCTGCCTCTATGTTCACTTGTGGCTCTCGCAGCCTTTGCACTTGGCGCGGGGCCACTGGTTGTGGTATGTATCTTTCTGGGCGCCTACAATGTTGGTCACATAGCGCTGAGGGCCTGGGGACTGAGAGTCGGTCTGCGACGGGGCATGCGCGTAGCTCCGGCGCTTTCGAATCGGCTTTTCAGAGACGGGCCGGCCGTGCTGGCCCGGATTTCCGCAGTACTGGCCGGTTTGATTCTGCCGCTCGCATTGCAGCGGATCATCGGCCCGGGCCGGGTACTCGCCGGTAGTGTGGCGGTTGTCGCTGTCGTTGGTGCAGTAATCCTTGCACGGTTCGGCGCGCGCGCCACGGGCTGGCGCGCTGCACTTGCGCTGCTGTCCATTTTTGTCCTCTACTCGGTGGCTCGTTGATGGCCGAACGAACGGTTACGATCGTGAACAAGAATGGCGTCCATGCGCGACCGGCCGCCGAGATTGTCAAGACAGCAGGCAAATTTGCGAGCAATGTGACGATTGTCCGCGACGATCTCGAAGTGAATGGCAAAAGTATCATGGGAGTGATGATGCTTGCCGCGGAATGCGGCTCAGCGATTATTCTGCGCGCGACCGGGCCTGATGCAGAAGAGGCTGTCGACGCGCTGGCGCAGCTTGTTGCCGCAAAGTTCGGAGAGCGATAGGTGCCTCGCCCGATAGTCGGCCTGCCTGCTTCGCCCGGCATTGTCGTCGGTCCAGTTCACCTGCTGCGCTGGGAAGTTCCTCAGGTCCGGCAACGGATCATCCCGGATGATCTGGTGCCCGAAGAAATTGCTCGCTTCAACGATGTCGTCGCCCGTGCACGTGCGCGTCTGGTCCAGGTGCGTGATCGTGTAAGTGCGCACACTGGAGAAGAGGAGGCTGCTATCTTCGATGTCCAGGTGGCGATGCTCGATGATGCCGAATTGCTCGACAACGTTCGCGAACTCATCCATCAAAATCTGGGGGCCGAGAAGGCGTTCGACCTTGTGATGGCTGACTGGCGGCAGAGCTTCGCGCGCCACACGCATCAGATGCTTCGCGAACGCGTGGCGGATCTGACCGACGTACACATCCGCGTCCTTTCGATGCTGCTGGGACTGGAGGATCATGACCCGGTCGATCTTCCGCGCGGATCGAATGCGATACTCGTTACGCACGATCTGACGCCGAGCCTCACTGTACAGCTCGACCGAGGTACGATCTCGGCAATTGCAACCGATGCTGGCACGCGCACGTCGCATGTGGCGATACTTGCGCGATCGCTTGGATTGCCTGCCGTCGTCGGCCTTCGCGATGCGACTGTCCAGCTCCATTCCGGCGATCGTATAATTCTGGACGGCTCTCTCGGCGTCATCATTCCGCACCCGACAGAATCGCAGATCGCGGCCTATGCAGAGCGCGCCGTTCGCGATGCATCCGATGACGCTGCAATGCGTCAGATCGCCTCCGCGGAGCCGGTAACGCTCGACGGCGTGCGAATAGTGCTGCGTGCGAACGTGGATCTTCCGGACGAAGCAGAAGCGGCCGCGAGCAGCGGGGCAGAGGGGGTCGGACTCATGCGCACCGAATTCCTCGCCGTCGGTCGCGCGACCATGCCGGACGAAGACGAGCAGTTCCGTGCGTATCAAAAAGTACTCAGCGCATTCTCGGGTAAGCCGGTAGTGATTCGCACATTCGATGTTGGCGGTGACAAACTGCCGATAGGCGGCTATCCAACCGAGGCGAATCCATTTCTCGGATGGCGTGCGATTCGCATGTGTCTCGACGAGCCCGAGCTGTTCAAGACTCAGCTGCGTGCATTGCTTCGCGCGACGATGTATGGTGATGTGCGGATCATGCTGCCGCTGATCGTGTCGCTCGACGAGGTTCGCGCCGCGCGCAAACTGCTGTTCGAAGCGTCGGACGAGTTGACTGCGCGCGGTGTCGAGCACCGTCGCGACGTACCACTTGGCGTGATGATCGAGACTCCAGCGGCTGCTATCGCAGCCGACATGCTTGCGCCGGAGGTAGCGTTTTTCAGCATCGGGACCAACGACCTCGTCCAGTATACGCTCGCGGTTGACCGTGGCAATGTGAATCTGGCATCGCGGTTTACGCCGTTGCACCCGTCGGTGCTCCGGCTCATTCGCCGGACCGTGCA
Source organism: Gemmatimonadaceae bacterium (assembly GCA_039924445.1). Classification (GTDB taxonomy): domain Bacteria; phylum Gemmatimonadota; class Gemmatimonadetes; order Gemmatimonadales; family Gemmatimonadaceae; genus Fen-1247. The sequence continues at coordinate 3,274 of JBDTAW010000302.1, read as the reverse complement.
GGCTGGCACGGCGGCTGGCCTGGACGTCGGTGTCTGCGGCGAGATGGCGTCCCAGCCGTTGATGGCATTCGCCCTTATCGGGCTCGGCGTCCGGCAACTGAGCGTTGGCGCGCAATCCGTGGCCCTCGTGAAACGCGTTATCCGGGGGATCAGCGTCGATGTAGCACGGGCGGCGGCGGAGTCCGCCATGCTGGCCGGCACCGCGGAAGAGGTTGAGCAGGTTCTTCGCGCCGCCGTCCAGACGGCCTTCGGGGACGCCCCGTTTCTCCGGTATGGATTGCCCGTCAAGGGGGATGTGGATATGTTTGGGGACGCCGGCGCTTAATCCGTTCATCCGGCTTGACGGAAATAGCAGGGCCGTTCGCGGCGCCGGCCTGTCGTTCTCCCCCGTCTTGCCCCAATCTCTGATCTTGTGTCCGAACGCCATCTTTTTACGTCCGAATCCGTAACCGAAGGGCATCCAGACAAGGTTGCGGACGCGATTTCTGATGCCATCCTCGATGCGATCCTGGCTGACGATGCCAACGCCCGGGTTGCCTGTGAAACGCTTGTTACGACCGGCCTGGCCGTTGTCGCTGGCGAGATTACCACCAAGACTTACGTCCCCGTTGCCGATATCGTCCGCGAGACTATTCGGCGCATCGGGTACACCGATGCCTCTTACGGATTCGATGCCGACACGTGCGCGGTGATGAGCACCATTGACCGTCAGTCGCCAGATATCGCGCAGGGCGTGGATACCGGCGGCGCGGGCGATCAGGGAATGATGTTCGGGTATGCGACAGATGAAACACCCGAACTGATGCCGCTCCCGATACAACTAGCGCATCGCATTACGCATAGCCTTGCGGAATTCAGGCGCGCGGGCGGAAAGAAGTGGCTGCGTCCCGATGGCAAGGCTCAGGTGACTGTGCTTTACGAGGACAACATTCCGGTTGGAGTGGACACCATCGTCGTTTCCACTCAGCACAGCGATGACATTTCCACTCGGCGGTTGCGTCAGCTCATCACGTCTGAAGTGATCGAGCCGAACATCCCCAAGGACATGCGTCGTCGCGGGATCAAATATCATATCAATCCTACGGGACGCTTTGTTGTCGGCGGTCCGCAGGGTGACGCTGGGCTGACGGGAAGGAAGATCATTGTCGATACCTACGGCGGAATGGGCCGGCACGGCGGCGGCGCGTTTTCGGGTAAGGATCCATCAAAGGTCGATCGTTCCGCATGCTATGCCGCCCGCTGGGTCGCGAAGAACATTGTCGCGGCAAAGTTTGCGCGGCGCTGCGAAGTGCAGCTTGCCTACGCGATCGGTGTCGCCCGCCCGGTTTCTGTGATGGTGGATACGTTTGGGACCGGTACGGTGCCTGACTCCGCGATTACACGCGCAGTCAATGAGGTATTCGACCTGACTCCGCGAGGAATCATCACGGCGCTGGATCTCCGCAAGCCGATTTACAGTGCGACGTCATCGTACGGGCATTTTGGCCGTACTCCGGAAAAGATCGGTCGCGGGCGGAACGCTGCTACGTTGTTCACGTGGGAACGGACGGATCGCGCTGCGGCCCTGAAGAAGGCCGTCTAAGCACACAGGCTGCACAGGGTACCGCCATTTCCGTGGGCGTGAACGTTTCTCCCACGGGAATGGTGCGGGTTCAGCTTTGTCTGCCGACGGTTCTGCCCTGGATTATCTTCAGGGCATGGCGTTTCTCGAGGTCGAGGTGATGCGGCTCGGTCTGGATCGCGGATCGAATGCCTACGTCGTAATTCTTCGCGAGAAGGATGGCGAACGGCTGCTGCCTATCTGGATAGGGCAGGCAGAGGCAGAGTCGATTGTGATCGAGATGCATCAGATGCATCGTGAGCGTCCGCTCACGCATGATCTTCTCAAGAATATCATCACCCGACTGGGCGCAACGCTTCTGCGCGTGGAAATCCCCAGGATCGTCGCGCGGACGTACCACGCAGAACTCCAGCTTGCAACGCGTGATGGCGGCCTGGTGATCGACGCACGGCCATCCGATAGTATCGCCCTTGCGTTACGATTCGAGGCCCCGATATTCGTCAGTGAAGATCTTCTGACGATAGCAGTGCTCGCGGAAGCGGAGACGATTGCAGACGCTGAGCCTGCACCGGATACGGAATTCCACCCAATGACAGCAGCAGAACTAAAAGCATATCTGGAAAACCTTCGACCGGAAGATTTTGGCAAGTTTCGGCTTTAGGACTCTGTGCGCCGCGGTGGGGTTACTCGCGTCAATTTCGATTGGTAGCGCAGCGGACTGTGCCGCTCAGGATGGCTCCAGTGTTTCCGGCCGCGTCGTCATTCCGGGAGGCGACTCAGTAGTCGCGGTGAGTAACGCCTGGGTTACGCTGCATCGAGTGGGTACCGACCATGCTGGGCCGGTTGACTCTACGCGAACAGCAGCGAGCGGCCATTACAGCTTCAACTACAAACGCACCGGCGCGAGCGACGCGATCTACTTTGTTTCTTCGTCGCATGATGGTGTTGCCTACTTTTCGCACCCACTCACCGCCGGTCGGGATGCGGGTGATGACGGCGAAATAGTCGTCTTCGACACGACATCGCGACACGTACCGATGACCGTTCGCGGGCGGCACCTCATTGTGAGCCGAGCGGCAAGTGATGGGGCGCGAACGGTGACCGAGGTGTTCGAAATTTCGAATGACAGCTCCGTTACTCGTGTGGCTCCGAACGACTCTCCCGCTGGCGCGGTGTGGTCATCGATAATCCCCGCGATTGCGGTAGCGCCGGTTGTGGCCGATGGCGACATTCCTGCGGCGGCTGTACAGTTTGCGGCGGGGCGCGCTCTCGTTTACGCTCCGTTCGCACCGGGTATGAAGCAGCTTGCGTTTCATTACGATCTGCCTCCGGATGCATTCCCGTTGAAGGTGCCTGTCGATCACGCTGCAGTCGTGTTCGAAGTATTGCTGGAAGATCCCACCGCGACGGTTACCGGTGCGCGGTTTGCATCCGTCGCGCCAGTAGCCATCGAGGGCCACGAGTTCCATCGCTTTCTGGCGCAGGATGTTCCTGCAAACGAAGTCGCAGTGATAAGCGTTCCCGAGGTGAAGAAACCGCCTGCGATGCTTTTTGTTGCAGGGTTGACCCTTTTGATCGGCGGAGCGATGACGATCACGCTTGCGCGCGCCCTGAGGCGCAGGTAGCTTCAGGATACAATTGATTTTCGCGGTCGGGGGACACGGAAGCCGGTGAAATGCCGGCGCGGCCCCGCCACTGTAACGGGCAGTATGC
>JBDTAW010000301.1:0-10366 GCA_039924445.1 Gemmatimonadaceae bacterium | reverse complement strand
GCAGGCCTGCCGCTCCAAGAGAGTTGTAAGACTCGACGTACGCTCCGTCCTTGATGACAACCGCCGCGGTGTCTGTGATCGGCGCCCCTGTCGCTGCGTTCTGCACCGTGACCGCCAGGCCGTAGACCGGGTCCCCCGTGCACGCGACGGCGGTCGGCCCCGAGCCGGAGCATCCGGTCGCGCCGAGAATGGCGATGAAAACTGAAAGGGCGACCCATCGCTCGATACGCGGCGAATGCATATTTATCACGTTACGGTTCATTGCCTGCCATCCTCTGGCTGGAGTGTTGACTGGTTTTCCTGGCTCCTGACGTCCCCTCAGTCCCACCGTACTTTACACCATCGTCAGCCCTTCATCAAATCGAGTCGTTTGAAATGCACCACCCCGGTGCCTCGCCGACATCAAACAAGGAGCTTGATATGACTGGGATTTTCGCTCACTGGCTTCCGATCCTTCTTGCCTCGATCCTGGTGTTTTTCGCCAGCTCGGTGATCCACATGGGGCCTTTTTGGCACAAGGGAGATTTTTCCACCGTCCCCAATGAAACTCAGCTTCGCGCTGCGCTCCGGCCGTTCGACATTCCACCGGGTGACTACTGCGTGCCCCGACCAGCCAGCAGTGAGGACATGAAATCACCCGAGTTCGCGCAAAAGGTGCTCCAAGGTCCCAACATCGTTATGACTGTGATGCCAAACGCGCCGTGGTCGATGGGGCGAAACCTTGGACTCTGGTTGCTGTATTGTGTCGCGGCCAGCATTTTCGCGGCGTATGTGACAGTTCACGCAGTTCCGTCGGGAGTGCCGTACGGTGAGCTGCTGCGCTTCTCTTCCACTACTGCTTTCATCGCGTACGCTGTTGCCCTCTGGCAGATGTCAATCTGGTATCGAAGAGCGTGGAGCGTGACGCTTAAAGCTACCCTCGATGGACTGATATACGCGGGGATCACCGCGGTCACGTTCGGATGGCTGTGGCCTCGGTGAGAATGCACGATTTCCCGTCGTTGCCCACGGCGTGGCTGATCGTCGGTGTCTAGTGCAGCAAAGTCCTCAAGGTACAGCGGTGGCTCCCCACGGTACGAATGAGTTTCTCCAGCGGTTTTTCGACCTTTCGCTGGACCTCTTCTGTGTAGTCGACACTGATGGGATCTTCAAGCACGTGAATCCTGCGTTCAAAGCCGCGCTGGGATGGGAATCATTCGAGCTGATCTCCCGCCAGTTTCTCACCTTCGTTCACCCTGATGATCGGAAACGCGCGGCCAATGCCCTCGCGGATCGGGCTGCCTCGGTAAGTCCGGGGCCCGCGGAGTATCGCTGGCGCTGTGCCAGCGGCGAATACCGCTGGCTGGAATGGCAGTCGTCAGCGGCTGATGCGAATGGATTGATTTACGCGGTGGCGCGTGATGTCACGGTAAGCAGACGTGTGGAGTCCGAGCTTCGCGCACTCCATGACTTCGCTGCCGTTGGCATGACCATGACCGATCCGGCGGGACGGTTCCTCAAGGCCAATCCGGCATTCTGCGAAATGATCGGCGAGACCGAGGCCGAATTGCAGGGGATGACATCCGCCGACATCACTCTCCCTGAAGATCGCACTGAACAAGCCGAGTATCTGCGCAGCATGACAGTGGGCGACAAGGGATCACACACCGTTGAGAAGAAATATCGACGGACAGACGGTACGGTGATGTGGGCCCGGGTTGTGATCTCCGCCATGCGCGACGCAGTTGGAAACCTTGAAGCATTTGTCGCGGTCGTTGAGGACATCACCGAAGCGAAGCGCAATGAATCCGCATTGCGCGCGAGCGAGGAACGTTTTGCCCGCATCGCGGCGAATGTGCCCGGCATGATGTACCAGTCACGACGCGAGCCCGACGGTCGAACGTCGTTTTCCTACGTCAGCGATGGAGCGGCGGAGATATACGGCGTCAGTGCAGCAACGCTAATCGCGAATCCACGCCACGTCTTTGACGTCGTCCACCCGGATGATCGGTCGCGGTTCGATGCCAGCATGGCCACCGCGCTGGATCAGCGCGCCCCCTGGCGCTGGGCCGGCCGCATAGTTGTCAACGGCGAAATAAAATGGATCGACGGCGCCGCAAAACCACAAAGTCTTTCCGATGGCACAACACTATGGGACGGCTTGCTTCTCGATGTCACCGAAGCTCGGCACGCTGCCCAGCGGCTGGAAGTAAGCGAGAATCGCTATCGCTCGCTCTTCGAGTTCCATCCGGATGCGGTATTCTCGTTAGACACCAGTGGCAGATTCGAGAGCGCGAATACAATGTGCGAGGTAGTGTCGGGCTACAGGCCCGAGGAAATACTCGGAAAGCCGTTCGACGCGCTTGTCGCGCCTGAGCAACGTGACAAGGCCTACCGCCAATTCAAACAGACCATGGAAGGCTGGGCAACCAGCTGCGATCTCACGCTCGACAACAAGAGCGGCCGTCAGGTCGAAGTAAATGTCACAGGCGTCCCCGTGCTCGTGGATGGTGACCTCGTAGGAATTTTTGGGATTGCGCGGGATCTTACCAAGCAACGGGAGCTCGAAGCACAGCTCAGGCACGCGCAGAAGCTGGAAGCTGTGGGTCAGCTGGCTGCAGGCGTCGCACACGATTTCAACAATGTGCTGACCGTCATCCAGGGCTGCTCAGAATTTCTCACGAGCAGTTTTCCAGACGGTGACCCGCGCCGAGCGGACGTCGATACAATTCGTGACGCTGCATCGCGTGCGTCTGTGCTTACTCGTCAGCTTCTGGCGTTCAGTCGCAAGCAGGTTCTTCAAATATCCGCCATAGATCTGAATGCCTGTTTGACGGATCTGCAGCGTATCCTCCGCCGAATGCTTGGCGGCGATGTAGTTGTATTCACCGAACTCGCCGACGACATCGACCTGATTTCCGCGGACGTTAGCCAGCTCGAGCAGGTTATCGTAAACATGGCTGTGAACGCGCGCGACGCGATGCCCGACGGGGGAGAGCTGCGTTTTTCCACGAAGAACTGCGTCATCGATGATGCGTTCGTGCGCACCCATCCGGAGGTCACAACCGGCACGTACGTCCTGCTTTCGATTACTGACAACGGCTGCGGCATGGATGACGCCACGCGCTCGCGCATATTCGAGCCGTTCTTCACGACCAAGGAGCCGGGTAAGGGAACAGGCCTCGGCCTACCCACCGCATATGGTATCGTCCGGCAGTTTGGCGGTTGCATAAACGTGATGTCGAAGGCCGGTCACGGCACCACTTTCGATATTTATCTCCCCGTCGTAAAGCAATCGGCGACCATAGCCGCTTCGGTTTCGCACTCCTGACATAAGCCTGGGCGCCGTCATCCGCAAAAGGCACCTACCGTTTTATTAGATAGCTAGCTATCTATTCATTCCGATGCCTGTGAATACCCGGAAAGAGTCCAGACGAGATGAACTGGAACGCGCCTTTGTCGCCTCAATTTGCTCCCTTCGGGAGAAAATCCGCCGCTGCTATGACGATGAGTTGACTTCGTTCGGGCTTTCGCGATCCCTGGCTACGGCGCTTGTGCGTATCGGTGAGACTCGCGGCATACGTCAGCGTGATCTTGCCGAACGGCTGGACATCGAGGGGCCGAGCGTTGTCCGGCTCATAGATCAGCTCGAAAGCAGCGATCTGGTCGTCCGCAGGGCGGACCCAGACGACCAACGCGCGAAGACACTGCATCTCACCGAGGCGGGATCCGCGCTGGTTGTTCGAATCGTCCCGATCATCCAGGAATTGCGCACGCAACTGTTTGCCGATGTGCCGACAGGAGATCTCGAGACATGCGTCCGAACATTCGCGCGCTTCGTCGGTTCGTGTGAACATCGCGGTGTTCCGGTAAAAGAATGATGCCGTCGATGGTTCATGGTATGCGATTCGCTGCTGGCGAGCCGGGCTGGAGCGGATCCGCGCAAGAATCCCATCACGATCGCGCACAAAATCGTGTCAGTGCAACCTCATAAAGTCAGAATGAAAACATTACGTCTAATTCTCGCCGGTGCGGCTTCGGCGACTCTGATCGTCGCCTGCTCGAAGCCAGCGGCGCCTCCGTCCATGCCGCCTGCCGAGGTCTCTGTTGTCACAGTCAAGCCAACGACCGTAGAGGACAACCTCCAGTTCACCGGGCAGGTTCGAGCGTATCGGAGTGTGCAAGTGCGCGCGCTGGCCAGCGGAGTCATCCTGTCCCGACCATTCGTCGAGGGATCTCATGTCGAGGCGGGGACGGTACTGTATCGTATCGACCCGACGACGACCGACGCGGAATGGCGTAGCGCCAAGGCGAGACTCGCCTCTTCGCAGGCGGCGCTCACGAATGCGGAGACAGTCGCCGCGCGGCTGCATGCGTTGCTGCCTGGAAACGCAGTTGCGAAGCAGGACGTTGACAACGCTGATGCACAACTGAAAGCTGCGCGGGCTTCGGTAGACGATGCGCGCGGAGGAGTGGACGCCGCTCAGAAGAGCCTGAGTGAAACTGTTGTTCGTGCGCAAATCTCCGGACAGGTCGAAAGAACACTCCTAGATGTGGGCGCTCGCGTCACCGGACCCGCTGATCTGTTGACGACAATAGATGTTCTGAGTCCGATTTACGTGACGTTCCGCCCCTCTGCGGAGCAGCAGGCAGAATGGCGACGGAATCCCGTCTTCGCTCGTGCGATAGCGCCCGGAGGAAGCGCGCGAATCCGAGTCACTCTACCGGACAGCAGCACATTCCCGGCTGAGGGACGAATCGGGTACATCGACCCCGTAGTGGATCCACAGACTGGCACGCAGGAATACCGCGCACAATTCGAAAATTCGCGCCACATCATGCTGCCAGGTCAGTTCGTACATGTGACGGTTCACGGACTGACTCGCACGGACGCGATCCTGGTTCCTCAACGTGCGGTGTTGCAGCAGATGGGTCGTTCGCTGGTTTATGTCGTTGGTTCTGACAACAAGGTTGCCGCCCGGGAAGTGACGGCGACTGCCTGGACTGGGGATGAATGGCTCGTTACCAAGGGACTCGCGGCTGGCGAGACCGTGATAGTCGATGGTGTTCAGAAGACGGGCCCTGGCGCGACTGTACATCCGACGCCGCTGGTCGACTCCACCGCAAGCAACGCCAACGCGCCAAAAGCGGCGCAGGCTGGTAGCGCCAAGGATTCAGTGCGATGAGCGAACCGAGTGCTCCGGATCCTGTTACGCCGGATCCTGTTACGCCGGGTCCTGTTACGAAGGCCCCCGAATCGACAGAGCGATTGTACTTCTTTGTCCAGCGACCGGTACTCGCCGGCGTAATTTCGATTGTCATTGCGCTGCTCGGCATCTTCGCGATGCTGTCGCTTCCCGTGAATCGATATCCGCAGATCACGCCGCCGTCGATTCAGGTAGCGGCCGTGTATCCAGGAGCGAGCGCGCAGGATGTCGCGACATCGGTCGCGGCTCCGATCGAACAGCAGTTGTCCGGCCTTAACGGACTGCTCTACTTCAAGTCTTCCAACTCGAGCGCGGGGACGATGAATCTGGCGCTCACGTTCGACATATCACGCGATCAGGATCTGGCCGCTGTTGACGTACAGAACGCTGTCAATCTTGCGATGCCGCAGCTGCCTGCCGCTGTGAGACAGCTCGGCATCACGATCACCAAGGCAAATCCCGACATTCTGCTGGGCATCGCACTGACATCGAAGGATCCACGCTTCGACGCGTCGTATCTGAGTAACTACTCCAAGCTGTATCTCGAAGATGAGATCAAGCGCATTCCTGGAGTCGGTTCGGCTACTACGTTCGGTAGTCTCGACTTTTCGATGTTGCTGAGTCTGGATCCCGAGCGGATGGCACAACTCGGGATTACGGTTGACGATGTTGCGGCCGCAGTTCAGGCGCAGAACTCAACCAAACCCGCGGGTCGACTTGGGCGCGAGCCATCGCCAACTGGAACCCAATTGACGCTGCCGGTTGTAACCGGCGGCCGACTGTCAACGCCGGCGGAGTTCGGGAACATCATCGTTCGAGCTCGGCCAGACGGTTCGATCGTACGCGTGAGTGACATAGCGCGCGTACACCTCGGCTCACAGGGTTATGATGCGGCCGGCCGCCTGAACGGAACGGCGACGGCGCTGATGCTTGTGTACGCTCGCCCCGGCGCGAACAATCTCGACGTCGAAAAGGCAATTGCAGCACGGGTCAAGGAGCTGGGCAAGGCGGTACCGTCGGGCGTGCAACTGGTGATTCCATTCGATACGACTCCCTTCATCACCGAGTCGATCAAGGAAGTAGTCAAGACGCTCGCCGAAGCCATGATCCTGGTGACGCTGGTGGTATTCGTCTTCCTGCAGAGCTGGCGAGCAACTCTTATTCCAGTGCTCGCCGTTCCTGTCAGCATCATTGGAACGTTCCTCGGTTTGCAATTCCTCGGCTTTACGATCAACACACTGACGTTGTTCGCGATGGTGCTCGCCATCGGGATCGTGGTGGACGACGCCATAGTCGTCATCGAGAACGTGGAACGCATCATGGCCGACGAACACGTATCAGCCAGAGTGGCGGCGAACAAGGCTATGCATCAGGTAGCGGGTGCGCTGGTGGCGATTGTGTTTGTGCTGTGCTCGGTGTTCATACCGGTTGCGCTGATTGGCGGGATTACCGGCACCATGTACAAGCAGTTCGCGATCACGATCGTAATCTCGGTGGTGCTGTCCGGCGTAGTCGCGCTTACGCTCACGCCAGCACTTTGCGCAGTCATGCTGAAGAAGCCAGCCGAAGAGACCGATAACCGCTTCTACAACTGGTTCAATCGCGGTTTCTCGAAACTGACCAAGCGGTACGTCAGCGCGGCTGGACACGTCCTTGATCGGCCAAAGATATGGTTTGGTGTCTTTGCCGGCCTGGTGCTGGTCCTGTTCATCCTCTGGCGCGTCGTCCCGACCAGTTTCCTGCCAAGCGAGGACAAAGGCTACTTCGCTATCTCAATACAGTTGCCTGATGCTGCGTCAATGCAACGTACGGAAGGCGTCGTTAAACAGATCGAGGGGATCGTTCGCAAGGAGCCGGGTGTTCAGAATGTGCTGGTTCTGGTTGGATTGGACATTCTCTCTCAATCTGCGCAGACAAACTCCGCGGTGATGTTTGTGAGCCTCAAACCGTGGGGCGAGCGCGGCAAGTCGGATGGTGTCGATGCAATTCTGCAGCGCGTGAATGGACAGTTGTTCGGCCTGAAGAATGCTATCGCATTCGGTTTCAATTTTCCCGAGATCCCTGGAATCGGCATCACAGCCGGCATCGAGGCGAATCTGCAGGAGCGTACAGGCACTGATTACAACGCCTTCGCCGCCACCGTGCAGAATTTCATGGCGGACCTGAGAAAGATGCCTGCGCTTCAAAACCCCAACGTCAATCTGCGAACCGATGTTCCCGAAGTCTATGTAAAGGTCAATCAGGACGCCGCAGAGTCCCGCGGAGTGAATACGGCGACGATCTTTTCCACGCTTCAAACGATGCTGTCGAATTTATACATCAATGATTTCAACCTTTACGGTCGAACATATCGTGTACAGGCTGAGGCGCAGCAGCAGTTCAGGCAGCGGCCTGAAGACATCGGGCGGTTCTATGTGCGGAGCACAAGCGGCGAAATGGTGCCCCTATCGGCGCTCACGAGCACTGAGATTCGCGGTGCTCCGGCGCTCATCACGCGCTTCAACGGTTTTCCAGCAGCGACGGTAACAGCTTCAATTGCGCCTGGCCATAGCTCTGGTGAAAGCCTCGACGCCGTGGAGAAACTCATCGCCGACAAGTACGCATCCCAGGGCATCGGTTACGCGTACAGCGGTCAATCCTATCAGGAGCGCGCTTCCGCGGGTCAGGCAGGCGTCGTACTGGCGCTCGCGCTCGTGCTCGTGTTCCTGGTCCTCGCCGCTCAGTACGAGAGCTGGTCAATCCCTCTGTCTGTCATACTTGCACTTCCGTTTGGCGTGCTCGGCGCGTATCTGGGCATCTGGGCACGCGGCCTTTCCAGCGACATCTACTTCCAGGTAGCATTGCTTGCAGTGCTTGGGCTCGCAGCAAAAAATGCGATCCTCATTGTTGAGTTTGCAAACCAGCTGCATCGGTCCGGGATGTCGATTCGCGATGCGGCGATCGAGGCTGCGCGAGAGTGGTTTCGACCTATTCTCATGACTTCGTTCGCCTTCATACTGGGTGTCGCGCCACTTGTTATTGCGGGCGGTGCAGGCGCGGCAAGTCGGCACTCACTGGGAACCGGCGTGTTTGCAGGAATGCTCATTGCCACAACCGTCGGAGTCTTCTTCATCCCCTTGTTCTTTGCATCGATCGAGCGCGCGGTCACGCGGCGCTCGCCCGATGACGGTCACACTCAAAAAGCGACCGAGCACGGGAGGGTCGAGAAGTGAAACGATTCCAACCGTCCATATTGGGCGCGGCGTGCCTGACTGTACTGCTCGCCGGATGTGCTGTGGGCCCATCCACCGCAGTTACTCCGAAGGTGGGATCTGTGCCGCAGACATCCGAACGCGCAATCCCCGCCAGTGCGCGCAGTTTCTATGATTCCCTTGCGGCCGCGCGCGCAGCAGACGGCCCTGACTCTGCGCCCCGCTCGCAGCTGATTCCATCACCCAAACCGCTCGCGAAGGCAACCACACTTGAGTTGACTACGGGACAGAATCTCGTGTGGCTCGACATTCTGCGGGACAGTACGCTCATAGGCCTTATTCAGACCGCCATCGACAATAATCGCGATTTGCGGGTGGCGCACGCGCGGATACGGGAATACAGGGCGCTGCACGGCGCGTCTATCGGTCCGCTTCTGCCGCAGGTTACGGCGAATGCGACCGCGAGCCGTAACAAGATTGCGATTGGTGCCGGCGCGCCGATAAAGTACGACGCACTTCGTGCGACGGGTGATGTGTCGTGGGAGCTTGATTTCTGGGGCCGTCTGCGCCGGCGTGCAGAAGCTACGAATTACGACCTGCAGAGCCAGCAGGAGGACGCTCGTGCGACAGAGCTGACTCTCGTAAGCGACGTCGCAACCGAATACCTGCAGTTGCGCGAACTGGATGAAAGCATTCGCATTGCCGAGGCGACGCGTGCGGCGGGGCAGGCAGTCCTTGCTCTTGCGCAGAAGCGATTTGACCAGGGCCAGATATCAGAGCTCGATGTTCGGCAGTTTGAAGCACAGGTGGCCGATCCCGCTGCGCGACTTGCACAGTTTGCGTTGCAGAGAAGGCAACAGGAGAATGCGCTCTCGCTGCTGCTTGGCGAGCCACCCGGTGAAATTCCACGCGGTCGCCCACTTCAGGACGTGATTCAATCTGTGACAGTGCCCGATTCGCTGCCTGGAGCGCTGATCGCTCGTCGACCCGACGTGATGCGCGCACAACGCGACTTGCAGGCTTCGCTCGCCCGCATCGGAGTCGCCGTTGCGAACCGGCTACCAACGATCACCGTCGCCGGTGAATATGGAGCGCAGCGGCCGGAGTTCAATAAGCTGTTCTCGGGACAGGGTGATATTTACACTGTCCAGGCCGGCCTTTCGTTTCCGCTTTTCACGGGCGGCAGGCTTCTGAACGAGCAGCGGGCAGCGCGCGCCCGTGCAGATGAGTCGAAGGCGCAATACCAGCAGACAGTTCTCGTTGCGCTGCGCGAGTCCGCAGATGCACTCGCTGGCGTAAGATTGGGTCGCGACCAACTTGTGGCGCAGCAAACGCAGGCGCGTGCGCTTGCGATCGCTGCAGGGATCGCGGAGCGTCGCTACGCAAGTGGTATATCGAGCTATCTGGAGGTGCTGACGGCGGAACAGAGCCTCTTCAACGCCCAGCTGAATCTCGTGCACGTCGAGCAGCAGTATCTCGCCGCAACGGTTCAACTGTATAAGGCCCTGGGCGGAAACTGGACGTCAGAGGGGCACTAGGACTGCGCGTGGGCTTCGCCTGATGCTTTGCGCACCCGTGAGTGGCCAAACGTCGCACGAGTTGTAAGCGGGATATCTGGCTGGACGTCGAGTGCAACATCTTCGTGCACCTCAGCCAGATATTCATGTACGAATTTTACCACCATCGATCCCTCTCCCACCGCTGCGGCTACGCGCTTCGCGGAGCCGCGGCGAACGTCGCCGGCGGCGAAAACGCCGGGCTGACTGGTTTCGAGCAGGAAGGGTTGTCGTTTCCGCGTCCAGCCGGGTGTGTTGGCTAGAGCGCGCCCGGTGCAGATAAAACCGTTTGGGTCTGTGTCGATCTGGGGAGGCAGCCAGCCGGTACGCGGCACAGCTCCAATAAAAGTGAAGACCGCCGGAGTCGTAATTGTGCTCTTTTCGCCCGTCGTCGTATTCTCGATGTCTACTCGTTCGAGCCGGGCGGCGCCGT
>JBDTAW010000300.1:0-12445 GCA_039924445.1 Gemmatimonadaceae bacterium | reverse complement strand
CCAGCCTGATCGGCATTGCATCCTGCAGGTGTGTACGGCCGGCCTTCACGATTCCGTCGAAGTCCTTCCCCTTTGCGTCGAAGGCGTCGATGAGCGCCTGCATCGCCTTGTTCAACTTCGGCAACTCCGCGAGGCACGCGATCCTGATGGCAGTCGGGATTACGTCGTTGGTCGATTGTGCCATGTTGACGTGATCGTTCGGGTGCACGGGCGAGTACTTGCCTCGTTCGCTTCCGAGCATCTCGTTCGCGCGATTGGCCAGCACTTCGTTGATGTTCATGTTGTGCGACGTACCTGCACCCGCCTGGTACACATCGACAATGAACTGATCACGCCACTTGCCGCCGAGTACTTCGTCGGTCGCGGCGATGATGGCATCGGCGAGTCGCGCATCGAGTCGGCCGGTCTCCTTGTGCGTGAGTGCAGCCGCGCGCTTGATGCGTACTACAGAATCCACGAAGGCAGGTAGCGGACGCATGCCGCTGATTGGGAAGTTCTGTACTGCGCGCAGAGTCTGCACGCCGTACATCGCGTCGACTGGCACTGCCAGTTCGCCGAGTGGGTCCTTCTCAGTGCGCGTTGCGTTTGACATTTGCTATTCCGTTCAAGAAAGGGTTGCTGTCGAGTTCATCACCGATGGTGGTGGTGCCACCATGTCCTGGATATACTGTAGTCTCGCGTGGCAAGTCAGCCATTGCGGCCAGCGTTTGCTGCATGTGCTCGGGGTTGGCCATGGGAAGATCGGTGCGACCGATCGAGCCGGCGAACAACACATCGCCTGCGAGCACGATTCCATTACCGAAGAAAACGACATGGCCGGGACTGTGGCCCGGCGCATGAATCACGTCGAACGCGAGACTTCCAACGTGGACTACGTCTCCGTGCGCCAGTTCATGATTCGGCGCTTCGGGCTGTTCAAACGGAATTCCATACTGTTCCGCGAAGAGCGATGCCGCCTCGTAAACAGGGCCATCGATTGGATGCATGTACACTGGAATATCACCAAAGCGACGACGGACTTCGGAAATGGCACCGATGTGATCCAGATGTGCGTGTGTCACCCACACAGCGTCGAGCTTTGCACCGCATGACTCAACCATCTCGACGATGTGCTCTCCCTCATCGCCGGGGTCCACAAGCACCGCGTGTTTTGTGTCGTCGTCGATCACGAGATATGTGTTCTCGCGAAACGGACCGACCTCACGCGAGATTACTCTCAAACCGCGTAGCCGCCCGTCGCTACAACGCGGCCTACACTGGAGTCGCGTAGCGACGATAGGTACTTCTCAGCTGCGATCGCAGCCGTTGTTCCGTCTCCGGCGGCTGTCGTTACCTGACGGGTCAGTTGTGCCCGCACATCCCCGGCTGCGAACATGCCTTCAATCGACGTCTCCATGTTCACGTCGGTGAGCAGGTAACCCATTTCGTCGTGGTCCACATGTCCGTCGATGATCCCGGTATTCGGTCGGAATCCGATGAACACAAACAACGCAGTGACCGCGAGGTCGGATTCCGCTCCGGTCTTGACGTTGTGCAGTTTCAGATTGTTCACGAACCCCTGTTCATCCGCTTCAACGCGATCCACGAGCGTGTCCCAGATCACTTCAACTTTGGGGTTCTCCAGGAGTCGCTTCTGAAGCAGCTTGGAAGCCCGAAATTCATTGCGACGATGGATCAGATACACTTTCGCGGCGTATCGCGTAAGGAAGTCCGCCTCTTCAACCGCTGCGTCTCCGCCACCAACAACCGCAATCGTGTGTCCCTTGAAAAAGGCGCCATCACAGATTGCACAGTAGGATACGCCCTTCCCTGCATATTCCGTCTCGCCGGGTACGCCGAGCCTGATTGGGGTTCCACCGGCGGTGACGATGGCCGTGGGAGCGTGGAATATGTCGCCAGAATCAGTTTCAGCCTCGAACGATCCGTCGGGTAGTTTCCTGAGCGTTGTGACGGTGGTCTGACGGAACTCCGCGCCGAATTTCTTGGCGTGGTTCTCGAAACGCTGCGCCAGATCCCAGCCTTCGATGTGCTCGAAGCCAGGATAGTCCTCTATTGTTTCCGTATTGAGGAGTTCACCGCCAGCTGCGCCGCGTTCGAGCACGACGGTCTTCAGCATGGATCTGCCGGCATACATGCCTGCCGTCATGCCGGCGGGGCCCGCACCGACGATGATCACGTCATAATCGAAAGTCTGTCCCATGAATCTCTAGGAGGTTTTCGCGCCGACGTGTAGAACGTTGAACGCACCGTGGCAGTGCGAGACGGTCGCGACAAGTACATTCGCGGACTCATTGGCACCCACTCGTTCAACCAGCCGGTCGGCGGCGACAACATCGCGCGGATCGAACATTCCGACTCCGAACGCGCGGTGGCTACAGTGAAATATAACCGGCCCGTGGAGTGGCTCGGCGCCCTCCTGCGACCGCCTCACGAGGTCAGCCGCAGCATTCGGCATGGTCCAGCTCCGTTCCCCGCCCGTATGCGGACAAAGGCGGGGTTCCACGCAATTTATGGGGCAAGTCCACGTGGCATAGCTGCCGTAGAACGTGCCATCCGGCGCGGCGGCGCGCCACGGGGTATCGGGTTCAAGCGAAAGTGGCCGTGTTTCCACAGTCCGCGTCGGCCAGCGGAGACGCGCGGAATCCCTCAGCCATTGATACATCAGATGTGGCATGAGCGGAGATGGCACTATTGCGTCGTCGGTGTCCGGTTCAGCAGTGCCGAGGTATCGAGCAAAAAAGTCGGTCCATTCGGAGATAACCATCTCGACGTCGGAGCCCGAGGTCGAGACGGCACAGTCCAATGATCGATCCACAACGAGGATTCTTTCGAAATGAATCGCGCCTGCGGCACTGGCTCGTTCGAGTTGGCGGACGTAGTAGGAGCCGTAGCATCCGCCGCCAATAATGACTATTGAACCGTACTGTCGCTCTTCACCCGCGGGCATGACGTCCGCCGTCAACAAGCAGCGTATCGCCAGTCACGTAGTCGGATTGCAGGAGATACATCATTGCGCCGACAACGTCATCTGGCGAACCAATGCGTTGAAGCGGAGTGGTCTTCGCGAAATGTGCGCGGGTCTCGTCGCTCCAGTCGTCGGGAAGCAGCACTGCGCCTGGTGCGATCGCATTCACACGAACTTCCGGTGCGAATACGCGCGCCATCGCGCGTGTCATCTGAACGATCCCGGCCTTGCTGATTCCGTGCGGTATGTACTCTGGCCAGGTTTCGAATGCTGCAAGATCCGCAAGATTCACAATGCTACCGTTCACCTTCCGGAGCCACGGATGGGCTGCTTGCGACATGAAGAAAGGCGCGCGCAAGTTGAGCGCGAAGATCGAATCCCACTCGGCGACTGTAATGTCATCGACAGGCGTACGGAGCATCACGGCTGCAGAATTCACGAGTACGTCCAACCCGCCAAAATCGCGCGTCACCGCCGCAACGAGTGATGCAGGCGCTTCTGGCTGCGTCAGGTCGCCTTGATACGCGCGCATTTCGTGCCCTTCCGTCGCGACCTGGGCGACTAGAGCGTCGGCTTCCGCCGATGCAGAATGGTAGTTGATCGCGACGCGCATTCCAGCATGCGCCAGTGCGGTACTGAGCGCGCTTCCTACACGATGAGCACCGCCAGTAACGAGAGCGACCCGTCCGCGCAGTTCCATGGCTGCTATGACACCCGAGTCGCGAGACGAGCATCCTGCAAATCCAGCCACGCTTCGGGAATGTGCATGTTGCCGATCACTCTGTAACCCTCCGTTGCGCCGTGCCAGTCGGAACCACCACTCGGGACAAGGTCCAGCTCGTTGGCTAATCGTTCGAGTCTTATGACATCTGACGGAGTATGTCCCGGATGCCGCACTTCGACGCCATCGAGTCCATGCTGAGTGAGCCGGGACAATCGCTCGCGCGTCCCCTCGCGACCGGGATGCGCCCATATTGCGAGTGCGCCTGCAGAATGCGCGAGCCCGATTGCGTCAGCCACATCCAGGCGCGGTTTGGGAACGTAGGCGGGTTTGCCAGCACCAAGCAGACGGTCGAACGCGTCGCGATTATCCATCGCGTACCCATCGCGAATCAGCACTCGCGCGATGTGAGGCCGACCAAGTGCGCCACCCGCTGCCTCGGCGATGACATCGTCGAAGCTGATTGGAGCACCGTGGCGTGCCAACTGATCGACAATGCTCCGCCCGCGTTCGGTTCGCTCGCGCTGGAATCCTTCGAGACTCGGCCGTATTGCGCCTGCGTCACGGATGTGGAGCGCGAGAAGATGAACTTCGAAGTTGCCATCGTAGGCACTAAGTTCACAGCCACGAACAACGCGGATGCCGAGACTTGCACCAGTTGCAACCGCCTCATCGTTTCCGGAAATCGTATCGTGATCGGTAATCGCAATGGCCTGCAACTCCGCACGCTTGGCAGCCTCGACGAGCTCGACTGGAGAAACCGCACCATCAGAAGCAGTCGAGTGGGAATGCAGATCTACATAACGCTCGCCGGCTGGTTCCCCACCGCGATCAATCATCGCGCGTAGAAGGCCTCGGGCGATGTGGCCCCAGGCTGCGACTGTCCGAAGAGCGTGCGCAGTTCATCGTCTGAGAGTTCGACGAACGACTGCTCCCGCCAGCGCGCACCAGCTGGCGAGTAGCGCACCACGCGAGTCTCGCGCTCCGCATCCTCGCCGCGTGAGAAGATCAGTGCGAACTCGTCCTTCGTGTTGACGGTGATGTACCCCGACGGCTGAACACGCCACACGGCACCATCTACTGTTATTGTGCGAAACGGCATCTACAACTCCAATTGCTGGTAAATACGCAAGGGGCCCGTCCCGGGCTCCGGTGCCGACGCGATAGCGTCCTCAAGAGTGGCCGAATCATCGGCGACGGTAAATTCAACAAATGCGTTCCTGAGTCCCGGGTCTTCGAAAACCCAGAACCGACAGTTTGCGGCCTCGTAGTACGCTGCGCGCTCTGCCAGGCGCGCCACGTAGCGCGCTCGCTCACTTGGCGGGATCGTTGTCCGCTGAATGATGAGCGAGCGAGCCACTCAGATCACTCCGCTCTCAGGAAAGGTTTCGATGTTGCGCTTGATCTGCGCGAGAAACTGATCCGCCACCGCGCCATCGACGATGCGGTGATCGAACGAGATCGAGAAGTACGCGCACGTACGGATTGCTATCGTGTCCTCGCCATCCGCACCACTGACTACCTTTGCACGTTTCTCGATGGCGCCGATTCCCATGATCGCCACCTGCGGCTGATTGATGATCGGCGCGCCCATGAGCGATCCGTAGACGCCAGGGTTCGTTATGGTGAACGTACCGTCCTGAACTTCGGCCGGCGAGAGTCTCTTCGTGCGCGCGCGGTTTGCAAGATCGTTGAGCGCACGAGTGATTCCCGTGAGCGACAGATCGTCTGCGTTCTTGATGACCGGAACGATCAAGCCCCAGTCGAGCGCCACTGCGATCCCGATGTTGACCTGCGAGCGATAGATGATGTTGGTACCCGCAACCGACGAATTCAATATCGGATACTGCTTGATCGCGTCCACAGTTGCCTTGATGATGAACGGCATGTAGGACAACTTCTCGCCCGTCGCAGCCTCAAACTCGCGCCGCTTGGCGGCCCGGATTTTGGCAATACGGGTGAAATCCATCTCCATAAACGATGTAACATGCGCGGATGTGCGACGCGAGATGACCATGTGGTCACTGATAAGCGCGCGCATCTTGGACATCGCCTCGACACGATCGCCGGGCCAAGGCTCGGGCATCGGGCCGTGGAATTCACCGGCACCACTCGGAGCGTGCATTGAAGGACGCGCCGACGGACCCGCAGCCATGTGATTCAGCAGATCCTGCTTGGTCACGCGACCAGCGACACCGCTGCCGTTGAGTGAAGTAATATCCACGCCGTGCTCTGCTGCCATCTTGCGAACGAGCGGCGATGACTTGGATCGCAATCTTCCCTCGAACGAATCCGGTGCTGCAACTGGAAGTGACGCCGCCGCGACAGGCTGACTCGATTGTACGGGCGACGGCGATGCACCCGCCGTGCCTGTGGCTGGGGCTGGGGCTGGGGCTGGGGCTGCTGCAACCGATGCCGCTGCCGGCGTAGTTGGTGGCGGTGCAGTCGCGGTTGCCGCGACGGCCGCACCCTTGTCCGTTTCGATCCGTGCGACAAGCGTCTGAACGGCAACCGTCATCCCCTCGGCGACCAGGATCTCGGCGAGCGTACCAGCGACCGGCGACGGGATCTCGGCGTCAACCTTGTCGGTCGAAATCTCGAAGATTGGTTCGTCACGCTTGACGTGATCCCCGACCTTCTTGAGCCACTTCGACAGGGTGCCTTCCGCGATCGACTCGCCCATCTGCGGCATTGTCACATCAATACGAGCCATCTATGATCTCCGGCGTGTCAATCTAATAATCGTGACTAGCGGCACGATCACAACCCCCGCGATCATTCCCACCAGCGCATAGCTACCCCAATTGCAAGCCGGAATCCCCTCGATCGGTTTGCAGCCTTGATATGATCCCACAAACTTTGCGACGAGCACCATCATCATCCCACCGCCGAAGAATCCCGCTATGGCGGAGAAACAACCTGCACCTATAAACGCTCCAGCCGAGGGTCGAGTGCTTTCCGCCGGATCTTCAGCCATCAGTAAGCTACAAGGCGCCGCAGCGCCCGAACCATATCGGACGTCTGTGGCAACACATAATCCTCAAGGGGCGGCGAGTACGGCAGCGGGGTATCCGCGGCCGTGACCCGAAGCACCGGTGCGTCCAGCCATTCAAAGCAGGTCTCGCTGATTCGCGCGGTGATCTCCCCGGCAATCCCACCCGTTCGGGTATCCTCGTGAACTATCAGGACCCGGTTGGTCTTCTTCACCGTGGCTACGATCGCCTCATCATCAAGCGGAAGAAGCGTGCGCAAGTCGATCACTTCGACGGACACGCCGTCTTCCGCCTGCAACACTTCGGCCGCTTCCAGAGCCTTCCAGAGGGTCGCCGCATACGTAATGATCGAGACATCGGTTCCTTCGCGAGCAACACGCGCCTTGCCGATCGGAACTACGTAGTCTCCTTCCGGCATTACATCCTTGATGCGCCGGTAGAGGTATTTGTGTTCGAAAAAGAGTACGCAGTCGTCGTCACGAATTGCAGCCTTCATCAGCCCCTTGGCGTCCCTTGCAGTAGCCGGACTGACAATCTTGAGCCCCGGGGTATGCAAGTAGCCGGCTTCGGGGTTCTGCGAATGAAACGGTCCACCGCGAACGTAACCACCGCTTGGCCCGCGGACGACCATCGGGCAGCCAAGTCCGATACGATAGCGTGCAGTGGCGACATAATTCGTGAGCATGTCGTACGCATTCGACATGAAATCCATGAACTGCATTTCTGCGACTGGGCGCATGCCCATGTGCGCCGCGCCAGCGGCCGCGCCGACGATTGCAACTTCGGAAATCGGTGTGTCAATCACGCGCGACGCCCCAAACCGTTTCTGCAATCCTTCGGTGACTTTGAATGCTCCGCCATACGTGCCGATGTCTTCGCCGAGGCAAAAAACATTGACGTCGCGTTCCATTTCCTCGAACAGCGCCTGCCTGATCGCTTCAAGATAGGTTACTTCAGACATCGTACGTCCCCCAGCCGGCAGCGCGTTCGTGCTTCTCAACAGCGCTATTTACATCTTCACGGAACCACAGCGGTGCAGCGCTGGGCGGGTCGGCATACACGCCGCGAAGTGCTTCTGCCGGCTCGGGCATCGGCGACGCATCTGCGGTGTCGGTCGCGACATCGATTTCATCAACAATACGCGCGTCGATGGCGCGCAGTTCTGCTGCCTTCACCTTCTCGCCGCGCAATACTTGTTCAAACCGATCGATCGGGTCATTCTCTGTGGCCCACCGATCTATTTCTCCAGCTGGCACGTAAGATTGATTGTCGTGCTCAGCGTGTCCCTTGCGACGATACGTGATCAATTCGATTAGCGTCACACCCTCGCCACGCCGTGCGCGATCTACTGCACGTTTGGTTACGTCGTACACTGCGATGACATCGTTACCGTCTGCCTGCTCTCCGGGAACACCGTAACCGATTGCCTTGTCCACGAAAGACTTCGCGGCCGTTTGCCTGGAGACCGGAGTGGAGTAGGCATACCCGTTGTTTTCCACGATTACTACAAGAGGGCAACGCTGTACAGCAGCAAAATTGATTCCCTCGTGGAATGCGCCGGTCGATGTTGCGCCGTCGCCGACAAAGACGAGCCCGACGCGATCCTCACCGCGCATTTTCGCAGCAAGTGTAACGCCGGCCATGACTGGAACCATGTCACCGAGATGCGATATCTGCCCAACAAATCCGCGCTCGATGCCACCGAAGTGAATATTGAGTTCCTTGCCCTTGGTCGGCGAGTCGCCCTTCGCCATGTACTGACGAATGACTTCGGTTGGTTGGGCGCCACGGACGAGCATCGCGCCGAGATTGCGAATCAGTGGCGAGAGAATATCGCCCTTGGATTTATCGAGCGCGTAAGCAGCACCCACGGCGTCCGCTTCCTGACCGAGCGAACGGAACAATCCGCCAATGACTTTGGTCTGTCTGTAAAGATTTACCAGGCGCTCTTCCAGAGAGCGCGTGAGCCGCATGTAGTAATACAGCTCGAGCTTCTGCTCGCGCGTCAACCCCATTGCTTGCTTCCTAGTAGGAAGCCGTCAGCTGATACTCCGGATTTCCAGCCCGGTGCAGCTCGACGTAGAACTTCTTCGCATTGCGATCGAGGCGACTCTCGCCAGTCTGATCGGTATCGATCTCGACGAAGGTGTAGTGTCCACCTTCCATCCTCACACTGAGCTTCAGGACGCCGAGTGGACCAGAGAAAGTGCGCGATCGCGGCGCGGATGCCGTCAGATTCTCGAGAATTGTCGGAAAGAAACTGTCGGCGATGGCCAGAACCTGATCCGGCTTGAGGTGTGATCTATAGAAATGGCGCATTGTTAGCGTTTATTCGTATCTGTGCGCTGGCCGAGCGGCGGCGCGGGAAGTATTTCCTGCTGCCAGTCCTGGGTGCGCTCCAACTTGCTCGCGGAGTCGCGTCGGAACTGAAGCCCCATTGCCCAGTCACCAGAGACCGGGAATCGGATGTGCGCGTAGTAAGTGCCGACCTCGGGGCCTTCTGCAAGACCGTCGCCGGTCTGTGCATGTTCCTGGCTGGTCGCGAAAATACGGCCCTGACCGTGTTGGATCGGTTGATTCGTGGCCTTGTCCAGCACCACGACTTTGATCACAGTCATTTCCTCCGCCACCGGTGGAGCGGGAACGGCGCTGATGCGGAAGGCCATGTCGTCGGTGTACTGACGGATCTCCGGCGGTCGGTTGTTACCACCGCACGCAGCCAGAGACGCCGTAGCGACGGCGATCATGCTCCCCCGCACCAGCGTCGTCAACTTCATGACGCGTAGTACTCGAGTCCGAGGTGTGTGATCTGATCCTCACCCATCAGGTGACGGAGAGTGTTCTTCATCTTCGTCTGCTGAATGAAGAGATCATGCTCAGGCTGCAGACCCGGGGCAGTCATCGGGCTCTTGTAGAAGAACGACAACCACTCCTGAATCCCCTTCATCCCTGCGCGTTGCGCGAAGTCACTGAACAATGCGACGTCGAGAACGAGTGGCGCAGCAAGGATCGAATCACGACAGAGAAAGTTGATCTTGATCTGCATCGGGTAGTTCATCCACCCGAAGATGTCGATGTTGTCCCAGCCTTCCTTGTTATCCCCGCGCGGCGGGTAATAGTTGATTCGAACGACGTGCGAGAAATCCTTGTACAGATCAGGATACTTCTCGGGTTGCAGGATGTTGTGCAACACGGAAAGCTTCGACTCTTCCTTCGTCTTGAACGACTGAGGATCGTCGAGCACTTCGCCGTCACGGTTGCCGAGGATGTTGGTCGAGTACCATCCAGCAAGACCGAGCATGCGAGCCTTGAGCCCGGGCGCGACGACCGTCTTCAACCATGTCTGACCAGTCTTGAAGTCCTTGCCGGATAGCGGCACACCGCGCTGCTGAGCGAGCTGCAGGAGGGCTGGAATATCAGACGAGAGGTTTGGTGCACCGTTCGCGAACGCTACGTTCTCCATGATCGCCGCGTAGGCGTACAGCATCGACGGAGCGATTGCCTCGTCGTTGTTGTCCATTGCACGCTCGAACTGCTCGATGGTCGCGTGCTGCGGGCCCGGCTTGATGAAGATTTCGGTCGAAGCGCACCAGACTATGACAACCCGATCGAGCTTGTTCTTCGCCTTGAAATCGCGAATGTCCTGGCGAAGCTGCTCCGCGAGGTCTCTCTTGGTCTTGCCAGTCTTGACGTTGGTGCCGTGAATCCGCGTGACGTAATGGTTATCGAACACGGCGGGCATCGGCTTGATTGAAGCAAGGAAGTCAGCGATCGGAGCGACGTCCCTCTCTTCCAGGACGCCAGCCTTGCGAACTGCGGTCAGTGCATCGTCGGGGATGGGATCCCAGGCACCAAAGACGATGTCATCGAGCTTGGCGAGCGGAACGAAATCCTTGATCAGCGGGGCGCGGTTTTCCGTTCGCTTGCCAAGTCGGATGGTCGCGGTCTGAGTTATCGATCCGATCGGCTTTGCCAGCCCTCGACGAATGCTCTCGACTCCAGCGATGAATGTCGTTGCCACGGCACCAAGGCCCGGCGTGAGGATGCCGAGCTTACCAGAAGCCGGCGCGATTTTGGGTGGAACTGAGCTGTTAGACATTCACCAGTGGTTTCTTGGATGTTGCGCGATAGACGAAGCTGATACGCTGGACAGCGGTGATCCACGCCGTAACCGTCAGCAGGACGATGATCCCCATTAAGACCCAGCCATGCAGTGTCAGGCCGAAAAAAGCCTGTGGTACGGATAATAACACTACTCGCTCCGGACGCTGCATTACCCCGACCTTTGCGTCAATTCCGAGACCTGCTGCGCGGGCTCGTGTGTAGGACACGAGGAAGGTGCCGATTATACCGAGAAGGCAGACCACAACCATGTAAACGTTGTGGTAGATAGCGGACGATGCGTAGAATACAGCCAGGCCGGCGAGCACGCCGCCATCCGCTACCCTGTCCAGCGTGGAATCGTAGAAGGCGCCAAAGACGCTGGACTGACCCGTCCGGCGCGCCACCGTCCCGTCCAGCACATCAAAAAGTGCCGTCAGCGCGATGATCCAGCCAGCCGTCATGATGTGGCCGGTCGCATATACGACCGCACCCGTCAGCGTGCACAGGGTCCCGACCGTCGTGATGACATTCGGATTCACCCGTCGCCGGACAAGAAAGTCAGCGACGGGTTCGATGACCCGAATGTATCCGGCTTTTATTCCGTCCCAGAGCGCCTTCATCGGCGTTGAAACTAGCCCTTGCGGGGCTCTCGGGCTAGGTGTTTCCTCTATGGAATCAGCTACGGGATTTGCCAGACATACAGGCCGGTCAGTGTCACGTTATTGCGAGTATACGACCGCGAGCCATCGATTGGGGTCGCCTTCAGCCCTACCGTAGCGCCAGCAGCGACTCCCGGCACGTTCATCGATTCGGTGTCGTTCGCAGGGACCTGTTTTAGAAATACATCGTTGCCACCGTTCACTACGTAAACATTGGCGGCTTGCGTGAGATTGTTCGTCACCTTGAGCGTTACCTCGCTCACCGGCTGCGGACCGGTTTTTACCTCCACCTGTCGCGGGCCGCACGCCGTCGCGGCAACCGCTAGTCCCATAAGTGCTATCAGTCTTTTCATGAATGCTCCGGGAAGATTGGTCGGCTCCTGTCTGAGCTCACTCGTCGGCTAATAGAGCAGATATCTGGCCACGCTCCGCCGAAACGCATACGCTGGCCCATACAGCGAGTCGACAACCGCATCTGGATTTTCCCCCCTCATAATTGCGCGCCTCGCGTCGGGCGATCCGAACAACCGATCGAATCGCGTCGTATCTACTGTAAGCTCCGTAGGATACGCCTTGTGGATCGCCGACAGGAGTCCGGCAGTCAGGCGGCTGGTCTGGAGTTCGTTTCTCTCCGTAACTTCGATCCCCAGGCCGTGAACGAGTCGACCCGCGTACTTGCCGTCCCCGGGGGTAGTCGGGGTGAAGTCGAGGGGCGTAAAGCGGACTCCACCGATTCTGTGGTCCTTGAGAATCTCAAGCACGCGAGTGGCGTCCATCCATGGCGCGCCAATTCGCAGAAAGGCCTCGGGCGTACCGCGCCCGACGGAGAGGTTTGTCGCCTCGAACGGGACCAGACCCGGGTAGACCATAACCGCCGCCAAGGATCGAAGGTTTGGAGACGGCGGCACAAACGGAAGCCCGGTCCGATCGAACCAGATCTCGCGCGACCACCGATCCGCCGGCACAACGTGAAGGTCGGCTCCAATCTTGAGTCGGTCGTTGT
>JBDTAW010000299.1:0-9196 GCA_039924445.1 Gemmatimonadaceae bacterium | reverse complement strand
GTGACGATCAGGTCGCTTCGACGATCAAGAACCCGCAAATAGCCATCGGAATCGAGAGTACCTATATCGCCGGTGTGGAGCCACCCATCGACGATGGCGCGTTCGGTCGCTTCCGGTCGACCAGCGTATCCGGCCATCACAACCGGTCCGCGCACGAGAATTTCACCCGGCTCACCTGCTGCGGTGTCGTTGCCATCGACGACTACGCGAATCTCATTCGGGTAGATTGCGCGGCCCGCGGTACCGATCTTTCGGAGTGCATCGCCGGGAGTCAAAGTGGCAACCTGTGATGTTGTTTCCGTCAGGCCGTACGTCTGTGCAACGGGAATGCCGAGTCGCGCGCATCGCTCGAGGACAGGTTGCGGTGCTGGGCCGCCGCCGAGCAGGACACAGCGCAGCGACGCTGGATAGGGCCTGTCCTGGTGCGCATCCAGCATCCGCTGAAGCATGACGAGCACCACGGAAATGATAGTGATGCCGTTTTCATCAAGTGCCTGGTTCGCCGTTACGGCATCGAAGCCGTCGTGAACGACAGCGGTTATTCCATAGATTGCGGATCGCAGCAGGATCGAAAGGCCGCCCACATGGAATAGCGGAAGGCACGCGAGCCAGCGGTCATCAATGTGATTACCGAGATTGAGCGCGGAGCCGATCGCGCTCCACCAGAAATTGCCAATGGTCAGCATCGCACCCTTCGGCTGGCCGGTCGTACCCGACGTATAGATTATCGCGAGCACTGAGTTGGAATCGTGTGCGAGGTGCATCGATGCAGCCGCGTTGCTGCGCGAAGCGAGCGTCGCACATCCAGTGTCTGCCGCGCCGGCATCATCCATGCTCACGACGACGAGGCTGGGTTGCTCAGCGCGTGCTCGTGCTGCGAGTGCCACCGTGCGTCCATCGACCACTAGCAATCGTGCGTGCGAATCGGCGATCTGCCACGCAAGCTCGACGGCGCCCAGTCTGACGTTGAGCGGGATAAGTGCGGCGCCAATCCGAAGCGTCGCGTGAATCAGCAACGCGGCACCTGCGCCGTTGTTGAGCAGCATCGCGACGCGATCATTTTCCTTGATGCCCCAGCCGGCAAGCATCTGCGCGGTCCGGGTTACGTCTGCGTCCAGCTCGGAGTATGTCCATGTACCGCCATCGGCGACGAGCGCCTGTCGCGTCGGCGTGTTGGTGGCGCGGTAGGAGATCCAGTCAGTGAGTGGCACGGGTCCGGACGACGGAGTCATCGCGATCTGTTGACAGAGCCTGGCGAGTTCAGACGATTGACGTTCGTGCGAATATCAGGCCCGCGGTGAAGAGCAACCCGAAAGAGAGCAGCAAAAGGCCGGTGCGCTTGAGCATCGGATTGAGGTCGCGTCCGGTGAGGCCGTCCAGCACCTGTCGGACGAGCACGAAAGCAAGCGGCGCGGAGATCCACGGAAGCAACAGCCAGCGTTGCCTCGGAATACCAGTGAACGCCATCACGCCGGGAACGCCATACGCGAGTAGCGCGAGCAACGCATACTGGTATCGTGTCGCGCGATCGCCCAGTCGAACCGCCAGTGTGATCTTTCCGGCAGCACGATCCGTTGGCAGGTCGCGGAGGTTGTTGATGACGAGAATGTTGGTCACGAGGAATCCGACCGGGAGCGACGCGAGCAGGGCGAAGCTGTTCCAGGTGCCTGTTTGAAGATACGCGGTTCCGGTAACCGCGATAACGCCAAAAAACAGGAATACGAATGCGTCACCGAGGCCGTGGTAGCCGAATGGCCACGGACCGCCGGTGTATGCGAGGCCGCATACTATGGATAGTGTGCCGATCAGGATTATCGACCACCCCCCGATCCAGGCGAGATAGCAGCCTAGCAACGCGGCCAACCCGAATGCGAACACGATTCCACGCCGAACCGATTCATGGCTGATAAGCCCGCTCTGCGTCACACGGACGGGCCCGAGTCGACCATCGTGGTCGGCACCCCGGTGAAAATCGGAATAGTCGTTCGCGAAGTTGGTCCCGATCTGAATCAGCAGCGCCGCCAGAAGAGTGACCACAAAAACGAGCGGAAGGATATTTCCCCGTTCGTGCAATGCCACTCCACCGCCTACAATTACCGGTACTGCAGCCGCTGGCAGTGTCGCCGGTCGTGACGCGAGCAACCACGCACGAGCCGGCTGCGGTCCAGCGCTATCGGGTACGGAGACAGCGCTCACGGAAACCGCGGAAACTTTGACCAGTCAGGCGGCCGCTTTTCGAGGAATGCATTCTTGCCTTCCTTAGCCTCTTCAGTGAGGTAGTAGAGCAGCGTTGCGTCACCAGCTAGTTGCTGAAGGCCAGCCTGGCCATCGGTGTCGACGTTGAACGAAGCCTTGAGAAAACGAATTGCAGTCGGACTCTTCAGCATGATCTCCCGTGCCCACTGCATCGCTT
The DNA here is from genome assembly GCA_039924445.1 of Gemmatimonadaceae bacterium. Classification (GTDB taxonomy): domain Bacteria; phylum Gemmatimonadota; class Gemmatimonadetes; order Gemmatimonadales; family Gemmatimonadaceae; genus Fen-1247. The sequence continues at coordinate 6,783 of JBDTAW010000299.1, read as the reverse complement.
CGTCGTGCAGTTGCGCGAGCGGAACCACGGTATTCACGAGTCCCATGTCGAGCGCTTCCTGTGCACTATACTGACGGCAGAGGTACCAGATCTCTCGCGCCTTCTTGTGCCCGACTACACGGGCGAGGTACGCGGTGCCGTAACCGCCGTCGAAACTTCCGACGCGCGGACCAGCCTGGCCGAACCGTGCATTATCGGCTGCAATTGTGAGATCGCAGACGAGGTGCAGTACATGACCGCCTCCAACCGCGAATCCGGCGACGACCGCGATCACCGGCTTCGGGAGATACTTGATCTGCTTCTGCACGTCGAGGATGTTGAGTCGCGGTACCAGATCGGTCTCGCCGACGTAGCCGCCGTGTCCACGGACGCGCTGATCCCCGCCGGAACAGAATGCCTGATCCCCCTCGCCGGTCAACAGGACGACCCCAGTCGTCATGTCGTCGCGTGCGTGGTTGAAGGCGTCAATCATTTCGCCGACGGTCTCGGGGCGGAATGCGTTGTGAACGTCAGGGCGATTGATAGTGATCTTTGCGATCCCCTCGTCACCAGCCTTTTCGTACCGAATGTCCTTGTATTCTTTGATGGTTTTCCAATCGACGTTCATGCTTTCTCCTCAAGGTCCTCGCGGCTGACGGAAGCGTCGTGTGGGACGCCGGCCGCGACTGTCAACTTATCGTCCTGGTGCGCCAGACGAAGGCCCTCGGCCAGAGAGCAGCCTATAAGGTATCAGGCCCAGTCGCCACGCTGCCGATCCAGCCCATTGAGAGCGCTCTCGACAAGCTCTTGGAACCGTTTCGGCTGCTCCAGGTGGGTCATATGTCCCGCCCCATGCACTATATCCACTTCCACCCGTGGAATCGAAGCCCCCATCAACCGGGCAATTGCGACGTATTTGGCGTCGAGTTCGCCAACTATGACTCGAACGAATGTTCGAATAGTTCTCAAGTCGTCATTGACGGGTGGGTCGGCCGCAGAGCCTGCACCACGGAGGCTGTTCGCCAGGCCCCGAACTCCGTTCGTCAACCGTTCGGTGCGTAGCCGCTCGAGCGACGGCACGGGGGCACCAGCGAGGCTCGACCAGAGCGGCAGTGCTTCCCATCTATTTACGAAGGCCGCGACTCCCTCGCGTTCGACGAAATCAGCGAGTTCAATGTCTGATGTGATGCGCCGATCGCGCTCCTGTGGATCTACGACGCCGGGAGAGGTGCTCTCGAGAATCAGGCCCGCGACTCGATCAGGATGCCGTATTGCAAAGCGCAAAGCCGCGCGGCCCCCCATAGAATAACCGAGGATAGCAGCTCGCGATGTTGCCAGCGAGTCAAGAATGTCGCGAAGATCATCGGCAAATCTGTTCAGCGAGTATCGCCGAGGATCCGCTGGCGAATCGGACAATCCGTGGCCAGTAATGTCAACGGCGATGGTCGTGTATCGATCGCAGAGTGTCGATTGCAGTTCAGTCCAGGTCTCCGCCGAACCTGTAAAGCCGTGCAGCAGAACGACAGCGGGTCCGGATCCGGATCTCACGGCGTGGAATCGGACACCGTCGGCAACGGTCAACTGCAGATGCTCCTTCACGCAAGTCACTCTACGGCAGCAACAGCGGCTGCGACGCGCTCCCATACTTCGCGGTGGAGTTGCACATTGCGCGCGCGATCAGTCCGGATTTCAACGATGTGCAGCCCTTCAGCCTTGATGTCCGCTGCAACGACATCGCGTAGCGAGCTGACCGAATCGACCTTGCGGTAACTGGCGCCGTAAAGCGCAGCGGCTGAGTCGAACTCGAGGCCGTGAGGCGTGCCGAATAGTTGCTCGAAATGCTCCGGCTCTGCGGCTTGCGGAAGGAATGAGAAGATCCCACCGCCATCGTTGTTCAGCACAACGATAGTTGCATTGAGCTTGTGCAGTTTGGCGGCAAGCAAGCCGTTCATGTCGTGGTACATGGCAATGTCGCCGATCACCAGCACGAGCGGCCCCGATTTCGCGTCGAGCGTAGCGGCGACGCCAAGTGCGCTCGAGACAACTCCATCGATTCCACTGGCGCCGCGATTTGCGAGAACTCGCAGCGAACGGCCGTTACCCGCCGCAAAACCGTCGAGATCGCGAACCGGCATGCTGCTACTGACGAAGATCGTACCGCGATCAGGGATGACTGAAGCAATCTGCGCGAGCGCGTCACCCTCAAATGCTTCGCTTAGCGTCGCGGAGTATTCTGCGATCGCGGTCCCGGCGCGATTGTTCAATTTACGCCACGTAGCGAGCCACGTTGCGCGGGCGGATGCAGGCTCGCTCAGGTTCGCGAGTTGCGCGAGAAGGGCTTCACATACAAGCCGCGGCTCCGCGTGCACAAGCTGAGCTGCAAGCAGCGTCGGATCGGGCCAATGTGCGGCGTCAACGATGATATGATGCGCCGCTGCATAGCGTTCCATAAACTGGAGCAGTGGTTTGGACGTCGGAAGTGCACCTATGCGGAACACTACATCAGGGCAAAGCTCAGCTGTAACAGAAGTGTCGCGGAGCAACGCATCGTACCGATCAATCAGAGCGCAGCGGTCGTGCGGCCCCCAGCGGAGCTGTGAAAGCGGATCCGCGAGCAGCGGCGCGTCCAGCGCGGCGGCAAGTGCAGCAAATGGACCGGCGAGCGCGCCGTCGTATTGCGGACCGCAGATCAACAGCGGACGGGTCGCGCTCTGCAGTCGCGAAGCGATGTCGTGGATCGTCTTGCGCGATGGCACTGAAGGTTCTTCGTCAACTGTCACCCACGGCGCTCCATCTGGTCTACCATTCCATGCAAGAGAATCAGCTACGCCAGGATTCGCGGGTACGCTGATCGCAACCGGAGTGAGCGGCTCGCGGAACGGAAAGTTGAGATGCACGGGGCCGGCCGGTGACGCGCCAGCGGTCGCCACGGATCGACAGGCGACGGTCCGAATGTATCTCAGCATGTCCGACGATGATTCTGCGAGCGCAACCTCGATGAACCATTTGGGATAGTTACCGTACAGTCTGTTCTGATCGATAGTCTGTGACGCGCCGATGTTGCGCAGTTCCGGCGGCCGGTCGGCGGTAAGTACGAGCAACGGAATTGATGCGGTGCGTGCCTCGACGACGGCGGGCAGGAAGTTCGCGGCGGCGGTACCTGAAGTGCAGAGCAGTGCAACCGGCGCGTTCAGAGCGCGCGCCATTCCAATTGCGAAGAACGATGCCGAGCGCTCGTCAAGATGCATCCATATCTTGAGCAGTGGATGCTTCGCGATAGTAATGGCGAGTGGCGTCGATCGGGAGCCAGGAGCGATGCAGACGTTGCGGAGGCCCGAGCGTGCCAGTTCGTCGACGAATGCATCAACATACGCCGACGACGATTGCTCGTCTGCTTTCATTGCGTGTCGCCGCTGTATGCGGTAGCCTCTGCAATTGCAGAATCGACTTCCGCGACCGCGACCGCTGCGGCGAGAGCGGTCTGTACTGGCCGTAGCTTGAGCATCGATTCAGCGTATTCCTGGTCCGGGTCAGAGTCTCGCACGACGCCGCAGCCCGCATAAAGCCATGCGTCGGCGCCCGTGATTACCGCTGAGCGAAGTGCGACCGCGAACTCCCCGCGATCACTCTGGAGCCAGCCGATCGGCGCAGCATACCAACCACGATCCAGCTCTTCGTTTTCCCGGATGAACTGAAGTGCTGCCTTTCTCGGCGCTCCACCAACTGCGGGCGTCGGGTGAAGTTCCTCCACGAGCTCAAGGATCGTGTGTCCCGATCTCAGGCGCGCGCGCACCGCCGTGTGGAGATGGTGCACCTGCGGAAGCGAGAGTAGAGTCGGCATATCCGCAGACGTGACGTCGTCGCAGAAACGTGCCAGGCCGGTACACAAAGCGCGGCGCACGATTTCATGTTCGGATCTGTCCTTCTCGCTGGCGAACAGTTCCTGAGCCTGGGCTGCGTCGTCTGCCGGAGTCGCGCCGCGGCGCGTCGATCCGGCGAGACTGCTGGCCTGTACTTCCTGTCCGTCCACTCGAACGAGTCGTTCCGGCGTGGCGCCGACAAATGCACTGTCACCAGCCCAGAAGCCGAAGACATAGCACGTCGGATGTGCGTATCGCAGTTGTCTGATTGTTTCGGCGATGTCGAAGTCGTGCGTCGTCTCTGCACGCACTTCGCGAGCGAGCACTACTTTCTCGAGATCACCCGTGCGAATCTGCATGACTGCGGCGCGGACTGTTGCACGCCAAGCGTCTGCGTGGCGTGATTCCTGGTATGCGACCGCATCGGTGTCCGTGATTGCGGGTTGCGATTCTGAAGAGCAGGGCTGCGCATCCAGAACCGCAGCGCGGAGTCGCGTGATAAGTGACAGATCGAGCCCGATTTCACCAGCAGCGCTGACGACCAACGACGTCGTCAACCAGCAGGCGCCACCACGTTCCACGAGCTGGATGAGTGGGACAGTGAGTCGCGCTTGCGGAAAGTCGCGCCACGTCCCGGAAGTGGGGCGCTCCGGGTCGAACGCAAAGCCGCCGATCAGGGTGGGCCCCGTGCCGGGAACTCCCGAGGATTGATCCACAATGACGGCGTCGGCGAGCATATCCTTGAAGCCGCGGTCGATCGCCGCGAAGCGATCACCGCCAGTGGGGGCAAATGTCATGGCAGAGCCGAGTCCGGCCAACGCGAAGCCATCGGCGGGGCGGGTCCAGTAGGACCGCGCGTCGATCAGGTTTGCGAGAGCAGGATCGGACCTGGCCGATTCGCCCGCTGCGACGATAGCCTCAAGCGGGTCTATCGATGGGACACGTTCGACAATACTGACCAGAATCGGGCGGCGCTTTGCGCGCGCCTCGGCGCTGGCTCGGCCGACCAGCGAGTCGAGGCTGGTGTCAACTGTCATTAGTTGAAAGTAAGCGCCCGCGGCCACAGCCGGGGTGCAGCGCTCGCAGTCTAGCGGATTGCGAAACCCAGCCCGACGGAACGTTGTGCGACCCCGAGAATGGGGAACGCCGAAATGGTCGCGGAGGACTTTGGCTGGATCGCTGCGGCGCTCGCCTGCTGAGCCGGAGCCTGGCCCGTGTGAGCATGCACCATGGCCTGGATCGCGGCGATGACGCCAATGGCGCCAGCCACTCCGAGCCCGACTCCGATGTGCTGGCGTTCAGCAGTTGTCTCGGTGGTCTGGTACTGGTAGGGATTGCCGAACGGATCGGTACCGGTGCGAGTGACCTGTTTGGACACATTCTGCGTTTGGAGGCCGTACCAGATGCCGGCGCCGGCAGCGGCCATGACGAAGAATCCGCCAACGGGTTGGTGTGTCATGAACTGGCCCATTCCCGGGATTATCAAACCGGCGGCGAATGCACCGCCGGGAGCCGGCATGCGTGGAGCGGTCGAAACCGGAATGCGCACGACGGTTGTATCGGGAGGCAGTGAGAGTGCCAGTTCAGCGATTCGCTGTCTGACGTCTGTTGCTTCGGGGGCGGAGGGTGTGAGTGCGAGAAAGCGGCAGTACTCGCCCATCGCGCGCTTATCTCCCGCAGCTTCGTAGCCGCGGCCGAGTGCGTATGCGATGGTGGCGTCGGACGGGTCAAGCTTCGCAGCCTGTTCGTAGAGGGCGGACGCGGCGGCGTTGTCACCGACGATGGAGGCAGCCTGCGCACGCCCCGCGATTTCGCGGGCCGTGCTCTTTGCCGCATCAGACACTGGGCCGAACGACGTTGCCGCGTTTATGCAACGACCGGGCAGCGTCCTGACAGGAAGCGTGTCCGGAGCGGTGTTCTGTGCTGCAACGACAGTTGGCGTGGCAATCGTTGCGGTGATCGCGAGCAGAACTGAAAGGCGCATTGCCATGGGTATTGTTAGTTAAATACGGTGACGGTAGTACTGCCGGGTACGCCGTCGACAGTTGCGGTGATGGTGGCGGTTCCCCGGGTACTGACAGCTGTGACAAGGCCGGTGGCGTCGACGGTTGCCATCGTGTCATCGCTGGATGACCAGATGACGGTGCGTCCGCTCAGACTCAGTGTAGTTCCGCCGCCGTTCTTCGCTGTCACCGTGAGTCTGACAGTATTAGGAATAGCGGTACCGCTAATCGAAACCGATGAATCGGCGGGTGTAATTGCAACAGTGGCGACCGGCTCGAGGCTTACTGTTATGGCGGTTGCCGGACTGTTGAACTTTGTTTCGCTCGTTGCAGTGATCGAAGTGGCTCCAGCTGCTACCGCCGTGACAACCCCACCCGCGTCGACAGTTGCTACTCCCGGCACGCTCGACGTCCATACTATTGCGCGACCGGTGAGCACATTGCCGTAAGCATCCTTGAGGACCGCATTAAGTGTTGTCGTCGGTCCACCGACGATCAAGCTCGCACTGGGCGGTGTCACCGTGACAGTCGCGACCGGCGCGGTAGTCACAGTTATGGCCGTTGCCGGAGTGTTGAACTTTGTTTCGCTCGTCGCAGTGATCGACGTGGTTCCAGCTGCTACCGCCGTGACAACCCCGCTCGCGTCGACCGTTGCGACTCCCGGCACGCTCGATGTCCATACTATCGCGCGACCGGTGAGCACATTGCCGTAAGCATCCTTGAGGACCGCATTAAGTGTTGTCGTTGGTCCACCGAGGATCAAGCTCGCACTGGGCGGTGTCACCGTGACAGTCGCGACCGGTCCGAACGTCACGACAATCGACGCGGCCCCGGTCTTACCCTCACTCGTCGCAGTAATTATTGCGGAGCCTGGCCCGACAGCCTTGACAAGTCCAGTCGCTGCGTCGACCGTAGCGATTGATGGTGCGCTCGTGGACCAG
>JBDTAW010000298.1:0-11826 GCA_039924445.1 Gemmatimonadaceae bacterium | reverse complement strand
CCCGTTCCACCGTGAACTCGATGTCCTGCATGTCGCGGAAATGCCGCTCGAGTCTGGCCTGCGTGTCCATGAGCTGCTCGAAGGCGGCTGGCAGTTGGTTCGCCATCTGATCGATGGCGATTGGGGTTCGAATGCCGGCGACGACGTCTTCACCCTGCGCGTTGATGAGGAATTCGCCGTAGAACTTGTGCTCGCCTGTCGATGGATCGCGTGTAAATGCAACACCGGTTCCGGAATCATTGCCAAGGTTTCCGAACACCATCGCGACGACGTTCACACCAGTGCCGAGCGTTTCAGGAATGCTGTTGACCCGGCGGTAGTCGCGAGCCTTTTTGAGCGTCCATGAACGCCAAACGGCCTGGATTGCGCCCCAGAGCTGTTCCTTTGGATCGGTCGGGAATGGAGTTCCAGTCCGGTGACGTACGACGGCTTTGAATTCCTCGACTAGGTTACGTAGGTTGTCCTCGCTCAGCTCTGCGTCAGTGGAAACGCCGGCAGTCATCCGCTTGGATGTCAGCAGATGTTCAAAGTCGCTGCTTGGTACATCGAGCACGACATCGGCATACATCTGGATGAAACGGCGGTATGAGTCGTATGCAAAGCGCGCGCTTCCGCTCGCGCGCGCAAGGCTGACTACCGTGCGATCGTTGAGTCCCAGGTTCAGGATTGTCTCCATCATCCCTGGCATTGATACGGACGCTCCGGAACGGACGGAAACGAGTAGCGGATTGACGGGGTCACTGAACTTCTTTCCGGAGGTTGCCTCGAGCCGTGCTACGCTTGCATCGACCTCTTCGCGTAGTTCGTCTGAATACTCACCATCCTCCAGATATGCGATGCATTCGCTGCAAGCGATTGTGAAGCCGGGCGGAACGGGTACTCCGAGATTGGTCATCTCCGCGAGATTGGCGCCCTTTCCTCCGAGCAGCTCCTTCATCTCCCGCGCGCCTTCGGCCTTGCCGGCACCGAAGAAGAAGACCTTCTTGCTCACGTTCAGCAGCCGCAGCCGAAGCGAAGCTTGTCCGGATCCGTCGGCGGTGCCGTTGGATACTCGCCGGAAAAGCAAGCGTGGCAGAACCCTTCGGGGCCGTCCGGTACCGCGTTCAACATTCCGTCGAGCGACAGATAACCGAGCGAATCGACTCCAATGTGCTGCGCGATCTCATCGATGGAGAAATTGGCTGCAATCAAGTCCTCGCGGTTCGGAGTGTCGATCCCGTAGTAGCACGGGCCGGTAACGGGGGGAGAACTGACACGCATGTGTACCTCGGTAGCACCCGCGCCGCGCACCATGGCAACGAGGCCGCGCGTAGTCGTACCCCGAACGATGGAATCGTCTACCATTACGACACGCTTGCCTTCCAGGACTTCGCGCACCGCATTGTACTTTACCTTGACCTTGGCGTCTCTGCCAGCCTGCTCAGGCTGGATGAACGTTCGCCCGACATAATGGTTGCGAATGAGGGCGAGTTCGTAGGGGAGGTGTGATTCCTCCGCGTATCCGAGGGCCGCCGAGTTTGAAGAATCGGGTACCGCGAAGACGAGATCTGCATTCGGGGCTGGGCACTCTCTCGCGAGCTGCCGACCGAGTGCGCGCCGAGCGCGGTCCACCGAGCCGCCAAAGACGCGGCTGTCCGGCCGTGCGAAATAGACGTACTCGAAAACGCAGCGCGTGGACGCCTTTCGCTCGAATGGGAATATTGAGCGAATACCGTTCGAGTCCACCGCGATGATCTCGCCCGGTGCAACCTCGCGAATCGCCGCGGCGTTCACGATATCGAGCGCACACGTTTCGGATGCGAACACGATCGCGCCGTTTACTTCGCCCATCACCAGTGGACGCCACCCGCGTGGATCGCGTGCAGCGAGCAGCGTGTCACCGATGATCGCTACAAGAGAGAAGGCGCCTTCGACGGGAGCGAGCGCAGCTGCAAGGCGGACTTCCGGTGCGCCGTCTGCAGCTTTCGCAATTCGGTGCACCATGACTTCCGAATCAATTGTCGAGGAAAAGATCGAACCCTGATCCTCCAGCTCGCGACGCAATTCGGTGGCATTCGTGAGATTGCCGTTGTGGCCGAGAGCAATATGTCCGTCCCGCGAGCGTGCAAGAATCGGCTGCGCATTCTCGATCGTCGAACTACCGGCGGTGCTGTAGCGGGTATGACCTATGGCGAGACGCGCATCCAACGGCGCATTGCGCGTGCTTGCTTCGGATATGAGCCCCATCGCGCGGGTTGCGCGAGCTACTCCTTCCGGGCTGACAGAGACCATGCCCCAGGATTCCTGTCCACGGTGCTGTAAAGAGTACAGACCAAGTTGCGTCAGCGACGCCGCTCGATCGTCCCCGAAAATACCAAACACTCCACACATCTAGACCAACACTCCTTCGACTTCGTCGATGACCGCTACCTGAGCGGTCGTGTTCATAATTCTCGGGATGGCCGTGTGATACGCCTCGCCGAGCTGATCTGTTCCAATTCTGACCGTCTGACTGCCGACGTGAATCAGCAAACCTCCATCGCGCGACGTTACCGTCCCGATCCTGCGTGCCGGCACAGAATTCGCCGCGGCAATCTGCAGGACGCGAGCAACCTCACCCGAGGAGACGACGACTCGCCCCTGAGCCTCACCGAAAAGGACTGCGCGGTCTGGAAGCGACGCCCATGGTGTCAGGTCAACCTCCGCACCCGTCGTCGCGTCGGGGTTGCACATCATGCTCTCGGCGATAGCTACCGCCAATCCGCCGTCACTGCAATCGTGAGCCGACGCGATAACTCCAGCCTGAATGGACTGGAGCAGCGTGTTGATCACGCCGCGTTCACGGTCGAGGTCGCACCGTGGCGGTTTGCCGGCTGTGACGCCGTGGACGGTAGCGAGGTATTCGCTGCCACCAAGTTCGTCGGTGCAATCTCCGAGCAGCACGATCGCGTCGCCAACATTGCGGAACGTTGAACGTGTAATGTGTTCCAGCGAGTCGATGACACCCACCATTCCAATTACTGGCGTTGGGTGTACGCTGCCAGTTGGGCTTTCGTTATAGAATGACACGTTGCCGCCCGTGACCGGTGTGTCGAGCGCAATGCATGCCTCGCCGATGCCGGCTACTGCTTCGGTGAACTGGAAGAAGATTTCCGGACGAGTCGGATTGCCAAAATTCAGACAATTGGTGATCGCGAGCGGACGTGCACCGGTACAAGCGACATTGCGCGCCGCCTCAGCTACAGCGATACGGCCGCCGACACGGGGATCCAACGCGACGTACCGTCCGTTGCAGTCGGTCTTCACCGCGATGGCGCGATCCGTCCCACGAATGCGTAACACGGCTGCGTCACCGCCGGGTCCGACGACCGTGTTGGTACGCACCGTAGAATCATACTGCTGAAACGCCCAGCGCTTGCTCGCAATCGTCGGGCTGGCCAGAAGTTTGAGCGTCGTCCACGCAGGATCACTTTCTTCGTGGAGTTCAGCAATTGCACTTACATCGATGCTGCGAAGTCTGACAGCGTCGGCGCCCTCTTTTGCGGAAACATTGTAGCGTGGGCATTGTGTCACAAGCTCGGAGCCGGGGAATTCAGCAACGACTTTATCTCCGTCTGTTACTCGATACACTGGTTCCGCGATGACCTTTCCGATTACTTCGGCCGTGAGATCCCACTTGAAGAGAATCTCGCGAACGGCTTCCTCGTGTCCCTCAAGCGCGACAACGAGCATCCTCTCCTGCGATTCGCTGAGAAGGATTTCGTACGGTGTCATTCCAGTTTCCCGAACCGGGACCAGACTCGTATCAATCGTCACGCCGACGTCGCCGCGAGCGGCCATCTCTGCAGACGAGGACGTGAGGCCAGCCGCACCCATATCCTGGATTGCGACGATGTGTCCGCTACGGATCAACTCAAGGCTTGCTTCGAGCAGTAATTTCTCGGTAAACGGATCACCCACCTGAACGCGGGGCCGCTTCGCCTCACTGGCTTCCGACAGGTCTTCCGAAGCGAACGATGCGCCGTGTATGCCGTCGCGGCCTGTGCGAGCGCCGACACAGATGATCGGATTCCCTATACCCTGAGCCTTCGCGAGGATCAGCTCATCTTCGCGCAGCATTCCGACACACATCGCGTTGACCAGCGGATTGCCGTCATATGCAGGGTCAAACACAATCTCGCCGGCAACCGTCGGAACTCCGATGCAGTTACCGTAGTCACCGATTCCTTTCACAACTCCCGCGAACAGGTAGCGATTACGCGCACTGTCGAGCGAGCCGAAACGCAGAGAGTTGAGCATTGCGATCGGGCGGGCACCCATTGTGAAGACGTCGCGCAATATGCCACCAACGCCTGTGGCTGCGCCCTGATACGGCTCGACCGCCGATGGGTGGTTGTGCGATTCGATCTTGAACGCGATGGCGATGCCGTCGCCAATGCTGACGACGCCGGCATTCTCGCCGGGCCCCTGAATTACGGCTGCGCCCTCGGTGGGAAGGGTCCTAAGCGTATTCTTCGAGTGTTTGTACGAACAATGTTCGTTCCAGAGCGCGCTCACGATACCCAGTTCGGTGAACGTTGGCGCTCTACCGAGCATTTTCGACACCCGGTCAAACTCGTCGGGTGTCAAGCCGTGTTCCTTTACCAGTTCTGGCGTTATGGCCGGATCGCCCGGGCGGGGAAGTACTTCGCTCATGTCAGGCAGCCACTCCTGCTAGCAGGCTGTGGAAGAGACCAAGCCCGTCAGGAACGCCAAGCAGCGGATCAACAGCCCGTTCCGGATGCGGCATCATGCCAAGTACATTTCCGGACTCGTTCAATATGCCTGCGATGGAATTGACTGATCCATTCACATTATCGGCTTCACCAATGCTTCCGTCCGGCGCTGAATATCGAAACGCGACGCGTCCTGCATCTTCGAGCGACGCCACGACATCCGGGTCTGCTACATAACGACCATCGCCGTGGGCGATGGGAAGACGGAGCACCTGTCCAGCAAAATATTCATGCGTGAACATGCTCGTTGCATTTTCAACGCGTATCGGCAGCACGCGCGAGATGAAACGTCGCGAGATGTTCCGCATCAATGCACCAGGTAGCATTCCGGCTTCGCAGGCGACCTGAAAACCGTTGCAGATCGCGAGTACTGGCGCACCGCGCTTTGCATGCGCAACTACTTCGCTCATGATCGGACTGAACCGGGCGATAGCACCCGCACGAAGGTAGTCGCCATAGCTGAACCCGCCCGGAAGAATGATCACATCGGAGTCTTTCAGGTCGCGGTCCTTGTGCCAGAGATACACCGCTTCTTCTCCAAGCGCTTCCACCGCAGCGTGATACGCATCATAATCGCCGTTCGAGCCGGGAAAGGTTACGACCCCGAATTTCATGACCGGCCTCCTGGTTGTACTGTCGGCGCTTCCAGGGCAAAGTCCTCAATCACTGGATTGGCGAGGAGTTTCTCGCACATACGTTGAACAGACAATGTTGCCGCCTCGGCGGAATCCGCTTCCACGTCCACCGTCAGGAATCGTCCGATGCGGACGTCCGCGACCGCCTCGAAGCCCAGAGTCTTCAGCGCTCCGACGACGGCAGCACCCTGTGGATCCAGGATTCCAGGGCGGGGGACAATCTGAACGGGAACGCGATATAACGCCACTTGTGCCTCAATCTTCTGATGAAGGTGATTGGTTATCATCGCCGCCATCGCGGCGTGGCCTACGCCTGCGTCGGCGCCGTCGCGAGGGGGACGATGCGGTTCCGGAGATTGCCACCGCGCTGTCTGACACATCGCCAGTTGCGTATGGAATCGAAGACAGACCAGCTCTCGCGCTTGTAGAAGTCTCCAGTTCATCGTCGCCGTCGATTTCGTCATCCACTCCGTCTGGTGCTCGACGCCCGACGAGGCCGATGAATACCGTCGATGTCAGCCCGAAGAGCACGTAAGCAAGACAGGCTGGAAAGAAGAACTGCTTCGGGACGAAAAACACGCCAATCACCGTGCCGACAATGACGAACGTGCCAAGTATGTCGCGAAGCGATTTGAATCCGATGTTTGGAACGGCCGGGTAGGACACATCGCTCACCATGAGCGCACCAAGGCCGGCCATGACGAAGCGCAGCATCACGTGCCAGGGCAGGTTCGCAATGTTGGTGTCGTTGTACAGTGTAGTCTGACTGAACCAGTAATACGTTGCGAGCGTCAGGCCGGCAGCGGGGCTCGGTAGCCCGTGGAAGTACCGCTTTGGGCGGCCTGCCTGCTCGACGTTGAAGCGTGCAAGCCTGAGCGCCGCGCAGGCGATGAAGGCGAATGAGAAGACCCAGTCCCATCCCTCGTGGTTCAACACCGCGAAGTACATGATCATTGCCGGAGCAACGCCGAATGAGACGATATCAACGAGCGAGTCAAGCTCCGATCCCAGCGGGCTACCGGTATTGGTTGCCCGGGCAACGCGGCCATCGAACACATCGAAGATACCCGCAATTACTACGTAGAGGCCTGCCTTCGACGGATCGCCACGAGAGGCCGCGACTATAGCAAATATCCCGAAAAAGAGATTGGCGATCGTGAGACCGCTCGGCAGCATGATCACGGCACGCCGAATAGGGCGCCGCTTTCGTTGATGTGATGTTGCGAAACGGGGACTCATTTTACGAGATCTGCAAGGACAGTGGTTCCGGCGGTCGTGATATCACCAAGCTTCACCTTCACGATCGATGTGAGAGGGATGAACACATCGACACGGGATCCGAACCGAATTATCCCGAATCTGTCACCCTGATGCGCCTCGTCGCCGACCTTGCTGTATGTCACGATTCGTCGAGCAATCAGGCCCGCGATCTGGCGCGTGAGTATGCGCACTCCCGACGGCGTCGTGATGCCAACCGACATCTGCTCGTTCTCGAGACTTGATTTTTCTGCGGCGGCGTTGAAAAACTTGCCCTTGTTGTACCACACAAAGTCGACGCGACCATCTACCGGGTATCTGTTGACGTGGACGTTGAAAACGTTCATAAAGATCGATATCCTTGTCGCCCGTCCTTCAATAAAACGAGGCTCGTCAACTTCAGTAATCATGAGCACCTTGCCATCGGCTGGAGCGGTGACGAGCGCGGAGCCGCGCGGTCCGGTGCGTTCCGGATCACGAAAGAAGTAGGCGCACCAGAGTGCGAGAACGGTAACCACGACCGCCACGAGCCAGAGTGGCCACGAACGGAATTGAAGTGCCGCTGCAAATGCGATGACGACGAGTGCAATGCCAATTCCAATGAATGGCCAGCCCTCACGTGCGAAGCTCATGACCTGGATCCTGTTGCGAGGGGCGCGCCAGTGATGCGTCGGAACGCTTCGAGATAACGATCGCTCATAGCGCGCGCGACGTCGTCGGGAATGTACGGGCCAGGTGACTCACCATTCCACTCGCCCTTGTCACGCAGTATCTGCAGATAGTCGCGCAGCGGTTGTTTGTCGAAGCTCGGTGGAGTTGTGCCCACGCGGTAACTATCGCGTGCCCAGAAACGGGAACTGTCTGGCGTCATCACCTCGTCTATCAATATAACCCGACCGTCATGCCGGCCGAATTCGAATTTGGTATCAGCCAGTATCAAGCCCGCCTCTGCGGCGATAGCGGTGCCGTATTCAAAGAGCCTCAGCGACAGAGCCTCCAGTTCATCCGCAACAGGCCCGAGTCGTTCGCGGGCTTCGGCCCGCGAAATATTCTCGTCGTGGCCGGATTCTGCCTTTGTTGCCGGAGTAAAAACCGGGTGCGGGAGCGCCTCGCTCTCGTGCAAGCCTGGAGGCAATGTCTCGCCGGCAAGTTTGCCGGTGGCGCGATAGTCCTTCCAGCCGCTTCCGGACAGATACGCCCTGACGACGCACTCAACGGGAAATACATCTGCGCGATATCCCAGCATCGAGCGACCAACGAGTTCTTCCCGGTGCGGCTCAAGCGATGGAATAAAGGCTATTATCTCGTCGACGTCGGCCGTAATCATGTGATGCGGGATGTCTCGCATCTGACGCAGCCACCACGCGGTGATCTGCGTGAGCACCGTTCCCTTATAGGGGATCGGCCGGTCCATGACGACGTCAAACGCGCTCACGCGATCGGTGGCTACGAGCAGCAGCCGGCCTGGATCAACCTCATACACGTCACGTACCTTCCCCTGACGAAGTAGCGGCAGGGGAAGCGATGTAGTGCTCACCGGTAAACTCATACGCGGAGCACCTCGGCCTCGGAAGCTGCGGATGACGATCCGATCAGAGGCTCTGCAACTTCGTGCAGAAATTCCGTTACCTGAGCGGCAGACCGGCCGATGAATCGCCGCGCATCAAGGGTAGTTCCGAGATCGTCAAGCGGGACTGCAAACTCGGGATCGTTCGCAAGACGGTCGAGCATGTCGTTGCGCGGGGCACCGTTTTTCATTGCAGTGGCGGCCGCCACGCTGTGCCGCCGAATAACCTCGTGAGCCACCTGCCGGTCTCCTCCCGCCTCCACGGCGCGGACGATAAGCTCTTCGGTCGCCATGAACGGCAGCTCATCTGCAACACGTGCCGCGATGCGCGCAGGATGAACTTCAAGGCCGGAGGCGATGTTGACGTAAATCAACATGATCGCATCGGTCGCAAGGAACATCTCGGGAATTACAAGTCTTCGATTTGCGCTGTCGTCCAGGGTACGCTCGAAATACTGAACGGTGTGAGTTTCGTTTGCGTTTGTCTCCAGAGACAGGACGAAGCGTGCAAGTGAGTTGATGCGCTCCGAACGCATCGGATTGCGCTTGTACGCCATCGCGCTTGACCCGATCTGTTCCTTTTCGAAGGGCTCCTCGATTTCGCCAAATGCCTGGAGCATGCGCATGTCACTCGCAAATTTCCCGGCACTTGCAGCGGCACCAGCGACAACGCCGAGAACACCCGCGTCGATCTTTCGAGTGTATGTCTGGCCGCTCACCGGTATTGATGTTGCAAACCCCATCTTCGCGGTAACCCGCCGATCCAGCTCACGTACTTTCTCGTCGTCCCCGTTGAACAGTCTGAGGAAAGATGCCTGCGTCCCTGTCGTACCCTTGACGCCGCGGAGTGGCATGCTTGCCAGCCGGTAATCGATGTCGGCAATATCAAGCACGAGATCCTGCATCCAGAGAGTCGCGCGCTTGCCGACTGTCGTGAGTTGTGCTGGTTGCAGGTGCGTGTAACCGAGTGTCGGTTCATCCTTCCACGTGTCCGCGAACTGCGACAGCGCCCTCAGCACATCCACGGCGCGATCCCGCAGCATCTCGAGTGCACGATGCATGAGGACCAGATCTGCGTTGTCCGTGACGAACGCGCTCGTCGCGCCGAGGTGAATGAACCGACGAGCGCTCGGAGCCGCGTCACCAAACGTGTGAACATGCGCCATTACATCGTGTCTGAACCTCTGTTCGTACCGGGCCGCTGCGTCGAAGTCGATGTCATTCGCAACAGCCCGCATTTCTTCGATAGCGGCCACTGGTATGTCGATACCGAGCTCCATTTCGGATTCAGCAAGCGCGATCCAGAGCTCGCGCCACAGCCGATGGCGCTCCTGCGGAGACCATAGCTCGAGCATGGCGCGCGATGCGTAGCGCGCAGACAGGGGAGACGAATATGTGGTGTGCATCTATTGGGTCACAAACTCCGTAGTGTAGTACTGCCCATTCCGCTCGACATACATCACGACTGCCCCGCGCCCGCTGTTCAGTGCCTTTGCAGCATCCTCGGCGCTCGTGATCCTGGTACTGTTTACCTGCACTATCACGTCGCCCGGCGCCAGGCCAATCTGCTCCTGCACGCGCGCGCTCACGTTCTGCACGTAAGCACCGGCGTTGCTTCGGATGTTGCGCTCCGACTTGATAGCTGCAGTCAACGTTGTGAGTTCGATCTCGTTCAGTACGGTGACGCGTGGGGCGTTCACCTCTGGCAGATCAGCAACCCGAACACTGAGCTTTACTTCGGATCCATCCCGTCCTATGACAAGCGGCACTGTGTCGCCAACGCGCAGCTCGAGAAGTTCGGCTTCCCAGTCATACGCATTCCTGATCGGGCGTGCCGCCGCACGTATGATCACATCGCCGGCGCGAACACCGACCTTTGCTGCGGGTGATCCCGGAGTCACCGCGGCGACTTTCACGCCGATCGTTGGCGCCTTCCCCAGTGTGCGAGTCGAACTGACCGACGGTTTGACGCCGATCCACGGCCGTCGCACCTTCCCGTGTGAGAGCAAGTCGTCCGCAACCCGCGATGCGCGATTGATCGGGATCGCAAAGCCAAGACCGACCGAACCTCCGCTAGGCGAGTAGATGGAGCTGTTCACCCCGATGACTTCACCGGCCGCATCAACGAGCGGGCCACCGGAGTTGCCGGGGTTGATCGCCGCATCCGTCTGGATCATGTCAACATACGCACCGTTGCCGCCTTCAGCAGGACTTGCAAGCAGGTTGCGCCCTACGCCGCTGACCACACCCACGGTCACGCTCGGCTCTGTATTGGCAAGTACGAAACCGTATGGGTTACCGATTGCGATTGCCCATTCGCCTACAATGAGCGATGACGAGTTGCCGAGTGGTGCGACAGGCATGTTCGCGGCATCGACCTTGAGGACTGCAAGGTCGTTCACATCGTCAAGGCCGACGAGCTTTGCTGCGTACGTAGTGCCGTCGCGTAACGCCACGGAGATACTGGTCGCTCCACGCACAACGTGAGCGTTGGTGAGAATGACGCCATCCTTGCGGAGGATGAAACCGGATCCGAGGCCAGCAACCGGGCGTTCCGCCGATCGACCGCCAAAGAATTGCTCGAGCATGTCGGCGGGAACTCGCTGAACGGCCTCCGTCTGAACAGTCACGACGCTTGGAGCGACGCGCGCGACCGCCGATGTAATCGCTGTACGACGTGATGCGTCGACCTGCGCATTCAACGCTGGCTGCGCGACGCTGACCTGCTGCGCATTTGAGGAGCCGCCGTTGCATGCAATGAATATTGCGGCGATCGAAATAGCGCAGAACCGCTTCATCGTCAGAGACTCCTTGGCATTTGGCGCTTGCTGAGCGCGCTCAGGTATCGGTCGACGCTCCGATCGGTGAGCGAATGAATCATCAGTGAAGAGAACAATTCGGTAGTGACATAGGCCGTATCTGCCCCCGCAAGCAGGTATTCCGTGAACGCGACCGAGTTCTGTGCTGGAGTGACAGCCACATCGCATTCAAAGCCGCATTTGTCGATTACGGCGCGAACCTGCTCAACCAGCTCGGCGCTTGGACGTCCCTGGGCTTCCAGGTCCCGAACGTCTATCGCAATCATCGAAGCGCCAAGTTTCCCGGCGATGAAAGCCTGTGCCCCCGAGTACACGTGCGTTGCGCAGATCTTGACGCCATCTGCAACCAGCTTTCGAATAGGGGAGACGGCATCCTCAACAAATGGAAGCTGAATGACCGCGTGTTCCGAAGCGCGCGAAAGATCGCGCGCTTCGCGATACATCTCAGGGCCATTTATCGCTGTAACCGATACACACACTGGAACGCCGAAGTCAACTGCAATCTCGGCGAGTCGATCAACCACAGAAGCCGACGGATCTTCCTGTGCCAGATCGAGCGGGGATAACACCACGCCGTCCAGCAGGTCTGCATCCGCCCACTCCTTGATCTGGGCGATTGTCGCGCTCTGCACGAAGATCTTCATTCTCCCTCTGAGTAGAAATGCGCCGGATAGGCGACACGTTCAAGAAATAGCCCATGCGACGGTGCAGGGGGCGAAACCAAGCGATTGTCCAGCGCCGTCAGCAAATCGACGAAGGAGTCCTGCGTCCTGCGCCCGGCCGCCACATCAACC
>JBDTAW010000297.1:0-5483 GCA_039924445.1 Gemmatimonadaceae bacterium | reverse complement strand
ACAGGATGAGCGTCCTTGACCACTAAACCCGGATGTCGTGCGGTGAGTGAGCGCATGAACATCTGCCCGCGTGTGAGCGAATCCTGTTTTGCAAAATCGGCGTCACTAAAATCCGTGAGTGTGTATATCGCCAGGCCCGTACCCGCCAGCGAGTCAGTCACGCCTTGGAGCGATGCAAACGAACGGGCGCCGACGCCGAGCGCAGTCGTGACTGCTGCGGAATCCGGCCGACGACCGTAATAGAATGCTGTTCGAGGATCGATGGGTGACAGGTAGAGAGTGCTTTCGGCGCGACCGTCCCGAATGACCATGACGAAGGCCGCGTCGGGTTCGTCGAAATCCGTGAGATAGTGGAAGGCCGGCAGTTGGTAGAAGGGGCCGAAATCCGTCACGGGGGTCCGCCCACCAAACGCGATCAGGACTCCGCTACCAAGACGCGCTGCAAGAGAATCTCGGCGCGCGGCGAATTCGGTGGCTGGGATCTGAGCATTGGTCGCTGATACTGGCACGGCCACGCAGAGGGCCGAAAGGGTAAGGCACAGATGGCGTCGCATTTGTTGTCTCCGGTTCGGGTGGCTGAAACAACGGCCGCCCCGCACCGAAATGCAAGGTCGGAAAGAACAACTATTGAATTTGCGGCTGCCTTGCGTTGGGGATTCTGCGCAACGTACCACCGCGCGTGACGGTGAATTGCGGATACAGAACGGTTTCGCGAAGTCGTGTGCCAATGCTGAGCGACGGAGTTATCGAGCTTGCCGGGCTGCTCGCATTCAAAACATTGAAGTCATCGGCGGCCTCGGGTACAACCGTGTAACCGAAATCTGCGAGGGCCTGAATCGTAACGAGGCTGATAGGATTCAGACCACTGTGGAGCGTCCCCGTCATCAGCTCATGTCCGAATACGGATCCACGCCAATGTCCGTCACGAGTCCCGTCGCCCACTTTGCCAACGTTTTCGATCGGCACTCCCAATGAGGAATCCGGAGTAAAGCCCAGTGCGGCCGATGCAATTCGTGCCTTGCGCCCAATGAACACCGGGTTGGCTCCCCCGATCCCCGTTGCCAGGTTCGGGAAGAAAGTATCCGCCGGGTCCCACAGTGTCCCGAGACCGAGGATGTGGCCGATCTCGTGCGTCAGTGTAGCCACGAGCAGCCCTTCCTGCTGAAGCCCAGCCGCGTCTGCCTTGTCGACTGTGACAGTTCCGAGAGCGGTGAGCTGCGGTGCAGCGTCCCGGAGAACGCATGGGCCGCCGAGTCCGACAGTCTTGCCAGGGCCGTCGATCGAGTCTTCCTGAACGATCACCAGCAGGCTCGTTTCGGTCTTGTTCACCGCAGGGATCCCCTTCCCGCAGTCATTCGCGTTGGTGACGATGTGGTATGGAATGAGGGGAGCGGAAATAATCTGCTCCCATGCCTGGACTGCCTGTTGCGCAGCCTGCTGTGTTGCCTGTGAAACTGTCCCGACGAACTGCAGATCGATGACAAAGCCTCCAGGACCGAGTTGCGCGACCGAGATCGGTACAGTGGTTGCACCGCCAGACGTCGATACCGTGAGTGTCGCTTTGCCCGGTGCAACGCCGGTGACAATTCCCCGCGACGATACCTGCGCGACCGATGGGTTGTCGACAGCGTACGTGTACACACGCCCCGTAATCTTCTGCCCGCCTGTTCCGGTGGCCGACGACTGAGTTGCGACCGTGCGGCCCACTCCCATGTCGAGAATGCTCGGCATGACGTTGACACTACCGATCGGAGCGGGAACGACTGTAAACGATAGTTGCACGCTTACGGTATCCAGCGTGGCAACGATCACACCGCTTGTCGCGGTTACCGCTGTGACAAGTCCCGCAGACGTAACGGTGATTCCCGAAGAATTGGATCTGTATGTCGGAGTACGGCCGGTAACGACAGCACCGGTGCGATCAACGATCTTCGGTGCTGGAATCGTGAGCGTATCACCTTCGCCCATAGTGAAAGCAGTGGTCGGGTAGGTGATCGTTGCGATCGCGGGGGGAAGCACAACTATCCGGAGCAATCCCGTTATCCCGGTCGCTATTGTCGCATGCGCAGCAGTGTTGCCCGGCTGATCACCGGTGATGACGCCGCTTGGCGAGATCCGTGCGACCGTGGAGTCGTCCACGCTCCAAGTCAGTTGGCAGCTGGGGACCTTTGTCCCGGTTGAGTCAACACAAGTGGCCACTGCGCTATCGGTGCGCTGCACCTCCACGGACTCGACAATTTTGGAAAAGATTATTCGCGTCACCCGCGGCGGTGCCTGTAGCCGCGCTGGCCCGGTACTGGAATCACTCCCACAACTGGTGATGACAGCCGCGCAGACGACAACAGCCAGCGCGACGCCAATGCGGCTCCAGAATCCGGACAACCCCGGCTTTTTGTAAGTGCGGAACGGCCCTTGCGCTCCATTACGGCGACTCCAACCCATCGACATTGCCTATTCTCCGCTCGGTAACCGCCGCCATGATCAGCCGTCGCACTGCACGCCGCCTGGCAAGGATAATCCCAAACCCAGTGATGCGATACGTGTTCATAACCGTTGCCACGCTACTGGTTCCCGTTGTCCTTGAAAGGATTTCGCTAAAAGGATTTGTCCGTAAGAGACGTTTTCTTAGCGACGATCGGCAGGTGTCCGGGATTCGGACCTGAGCGTTATCGGCGGCGTTACCATTCATCCACTGGATCGTCGGTCGTTCTAAGGGACCTCCCGTGGCCGGGGGATGGCCCCTCATTTTTCACCCTGCGGAGAGGCGATGGCTCAAAAAGGGGGAGCTGTGTCGATGGTCCTGCTCGCGCTCTCCGCGCTACTCGCGTCGTGTCAGTCATCGGGGCAGGACGCTGGGGAGCGCCGCCGTGCCCGCGCGATCCTGGATTGCGAAGACGGCGTGCGCGGACAGCTGGCCTCCCGCGCGACAGCCCAGTTCAACCCCGATAGCGAGCACGTCTTCTACGATTCGCTAGGCGGAGCGGCCGTCACAGGCGTAGTCCAGGCCCGTCCCAGTCCACGCAAGTTTGCGTGCATCCTGACGCCAGCAACCGAGAGCACGTGGGTGCTCACCGCAGCCAGATTGCTGAACTGAGGCTGTGTCGCCGGGTTCGGCGTGATAGTTTGCATTTTACGCCTGGTGCCGCGGCGCCGCATGTCCCACACAACCTGCCATGTTCGTATCAGTCCTGCTCGTGGTAGCTGGCCTGGCCAGCCACGCGCAGCAACCGGTTTACCCAATCACGTGCACTCTCAGCAATGGCGATCGCCTCAGCGGCGAGTTGATCTCCGTTTCAAAGACCCGCCTCAGGCTTCAGCACGTCACCCTCGGGCGCATGGTGCTGAAACGGAGCGCGGTCGCCGTATGCGAGAGTTCGGATAGTACGACCCGAGTCAAACTCGGAGATCTCGCGCTCGAGCCACTTCCCGAGAATCCGCGGACGATGGTCAGCGTTGCTCCCGATGTCATGCCGCCGCCGCCACGATCAGTTGCTCCAATTGCGTCTCTCGAACATCTGATACACCCACCAAAACCGGCACCGCTCGCATCGCGTGCCTTGCCGACATACGTAGCGCATGTGGGCTGGAAGCGCGCTATCGGGATGAACTACATGCTCACTCGCGGCAACGCAAATGTGAGCAATCTTGGCTTTACCGGATCGGTGGCGCGACGCGCCGATCGGTCCCAGGTTGCTCTAAGTGCCAAGCGCGAGTTCGGCAGCCAGGATGGCAGCGCCACCGAGAACTACTTCTCCGCCACTCTGCGGTACGATCTCGCTCTCGGTCCAAACGACTCCATGGCGAAATCGAGGCCCTCGTTTTTCAGCGAAGGCGTCATTGAGCACGATCCGTTCGCGCAGATCGGCAGCCGCGCAGTTGAGAATACCGGGCTTTCGGTGCCGCTCACGCGCAACAAGGCGAATAACATCGCGCTCGAAATTGGAGGTGGTATCACGCATGAGGCTCCGACGGGGGGGCCGAGCTACACGCGATTCGGCGGCCTTTTGCGACTCGCCGCTCGGCAGATATTTGGCAAGGCCAAATCGGATCAGCAGCTCGCGATATTTCCGGATCTGAGCGGTTCACACGGGCACTACCGCGTGAATGGTGACGTTAATCTGAGTGCGCCACTCGTCTCCGGTGTCGCACTCAAACTGGGAATTGCGAACCGCTACGACACTCGGCCTCAGGCCAACGTGCGCAAGAATGACCTGACGGTCCAGAGCGGAATCGCAATTGAATTCTGATTCTGCGAGACGCCTTGTTTGTAACAAGGATGGAGGCGTTACGCAAACCTACGATTCGCGCTTGAGCATGACGTAACCGGACATTCGTCGGAATTCTTCGCGTCGAGCGCGTGGAGAAATCCGGGCCAGTAGCCGCCAGAGCGGTGCCATTGACATCTCCCGGTGCAGTCGATGTGCCTCGTACATTCCCGAGCGAAACTCCAGCTCGTGCCAACCGAACTCGTCGAAGAACGAGGTGCCGCTGGCTGGCGCAAATTGGAACTGCGCACTTCCGCTGGTCATCGCGGTGCCCCAGTGCTGGTTCATGATTTTCAGCAATCGCGGGTTTGCGAGATCAATCAGCCACCATCGCGCACTCTTGATGGAAGCGATAGCACGAGCGAGTGCCGCGACTTGCGTCTCATCAAGATAGATGAGCAGACCTTCCGCAATGACGAGTGTCGTCGTTGCACCAGCGTCGATTCGAGCGAACAGCTCAGCGCGCGCTTCAGCGTTTCTCAAATCGACTGCGACTGCCTCGTAAATACACGAAGTAGCTTCGCCACGCATCGCCGTCGCCTTGTATTCCGTGATTCCAGGAAGATCGACGTCGAACCAGCGCAGCGATGCAGGAAGTCCGAGACGCCACGGGCGCGTATCGAGACCCGCCGCGAGATTTATCACAGTGTCAACGCCGAAGTTCTTGACGCGATCGAGAATCAGTTCGTCAAATACGGCGGTGCGAACGATCATCGGCCACGCGAGTGAGCGGCCTTTCTTCATCTCGTTGACAATCTGCAACCCTTCCGGACCAGCAAGCCGATCGGCGAACGGATCGTGAAACAATGCGTCCGGTCGCGCCGATTCCATGCCGCGGTATACGGCGACCCAGCGCGCTGTGTCAGAGACGTTTTCTATTGGCATTCTGGTACGCGGTTTGGGTATCGGTGTGCGTGATACTGTAAGGCGAAGCGAATGCGCCTGCGATGGTCCATCTGCCACCGAAATAAGTGCGACACGGCCATCCCCACTGCGGCTTAAAGCACACCCTGCTGGGGTCGTGTAATCTACGGCGTGATTTCGCCTCGCTGGCCACCAAGCGGGTACCGAATCACCTTCCGCAGGGCCCGTTCCGATAATTACAGAGATTAGTCAAGGAGTTTATTGACAAATAGAAAACTTGTCCTATAATTAGAAATGTCTAGACGAACTAGTCTAGTTTGGGATGCTCCGACGGACGTCGGGCACCCGGCCCTG
>JBDTAW010000296.1:0-3093 GCA_039924445.1 Gemmatimonadaceae bacterium | reverse complement strand
GTACTTCCTGCTGCGTTGATATGGCGCATCCATCGAGCGCCGCAATGCCCAGAAGTAAAACGAGAATCGAACGAGATCGCATCAGTGTTCCCCGCGCAGGCGACTCCGCCGGCGAATCGTTGAGGGTGGACAATCTGAGGTCTGGAATGGCATGAACCGGACCACAATTTGATCCGCAGTGCATGTGAACCCCGCGCCGGCACCAACAGGGGAAGGGCCCCGGAATGGGATCCACCTGTGGCTGGGAGTCCTAGTCAGCCATTACCTCCGCCCTATCGGAGTGTCCCGAGCGCGGAATCAGGAAGAGCAGCGGAGCCACTACCGCGAACATTATCGCGACCAGTTCGAAAATATGATTGTACGCGAGCACTGTTGCCTGTCGTGATACGAGGTAGTCCAGCAACGCGAGTGCGTGCTGGTGCGCGTCGGCCGCGGTTGCTCCGAGCTGCTGCAGTCCAGCCATGGTACTCTCGATCCACCTTTGCGCGACGGGGCCTGAAGCACGCTCCGCGAGTACTGCGTGATATGTCGCTTCGCTATGCGTGAGCAGCGTCGCGGCAACCGCGATGCCGATGCTGCCCATCACCTGACGCACAACATTATACAGTCCGGTAGCTGCGGTAAGTTCTGGTTTCGGGACACCGGCAAGCGCCGCAGTGCTCAGCGCCGCGAACAGGAAGCTGAATCCCACTCCCTGCCAGATTTGCGGCCACGCCAGGTCCCAGTATCCGACCGAGGTTGTGAGCTGCCCAAGATCCCAGAAGCCGAAGACGAGAAAACCGAGCCCGACACCAACCAGCAGTCGCGGACCGAAGCGATTGTACATCTTGCCGGCGACGGGCATCATGAATAGCATTGCGATGCTCCGCGGCATCAACATGAATCCCGCCTGCATTGCGTCGTAGCCAAGTAGAGTCTGCAGAAACAATGGCAGGATGAACAGCACGCCGTTCAGCCCCATTCCCATCACCCCGCCAAGAAACGTCGCAGCGGTGAAACGAACATTCGCGAGCAGCCGAATGTCCACAGCCGGACGATCCGTCCTGAGTTCTCGCCATATGAACAACAGCATTCCGACGGCGGCTATGATTGCGAGCCGGACAATGAACGTCGATGCGAACCAGTCGTTGTCTTCGCCTTCCTCCAGCATCAGTTGAAATGCGCCAAGTCCCGCGATCATGAATGCGAGTCCGGTGAAATCGATTGGAGCCTTCGTGCGGACCAGGTATGGAGGATCTTCAATGATGCGCTGCACCATCAGCAGGTTCAGAATACCGATCGGGACATTGATGAAGAAAATCCATGGCCATGTGTATTGATCTGTGATCCAGCCTCCCAGTGTTGGCCCGATCGCTGGAGCAAGCACAATACCCATGCCGTAGATACCCATCGCGAGTCCCTGCTCGTTGGCCGGAAAACTCTCGCGCAGAATCGCCTGTGGCACTGTCACGAGGACGCCACCGGCGAGTCCCTGTATGATCCGGAACGCGACCATCGTACTCAGCGAGTGAGACATCCCGCAAAGCATCGAAGCGGCCGTAAATGCTGCGATGGCCGTCATGTACAGTCGTTTGCGACCGAAGCGCGAGCTGAGCATGCCGATTATGGGCATAACAAGCACATTGGCGAGGATGTAGCCGGTTACGACCCACGTGATCTCCTCGATCGTGGTGCCCATGTTTCCAGCCATGTCGGCAAGCGAAACATTCACGATGCTGGAATCGAGGACCGCCATGATGTTTCCGATCATGACCGTCGCGGCGATGATCCACTTACCGCGACCGGCTGCAGCAGACGGCAGAGTCACGTGACGGCTAGCGGCGTTCGGCCGCGTGAAATAACTGCCGCAGCGCCCAGGTTACTGCCTCCGCTGGTTCGTCATGCGACATTTCAGCCTTCTGACTGAGAATGTGCCACGTCATTGGGCTCGTGAGCACACGCACAAGGCCGATCAGGCGGTCGCGCTCAGCTTGCGATAGATGTTTTGTCTCGTGTGTCAGGGCTTGCCGGATTGCCTGCACTCGGCGTTCGCCGGTGCGGCGCGACATCTCGTGGCCTGTGTTGGATGTCACAAGCGCGTTGACGATGGCCGCATTGGCATCCAGGCGTTTGAACAGTTGCGGAACGAAGTCGATAACCGCCGCCGCACCGCTTGTGGTTGGCAACCTGCTGAAGCCAAGCCGATCGTCCAACGCCTCCCAAACTTCGTCGAGCAGGTCCGCTCGCGTGGGAAAGTGGCGGTAGACCGTCCGGACCGCGATCGCCGCGGCCGTGCCAATGCTTTCGTGCGAGATTTCGGCCCCAGGGCGATCAGCGAGCAGGGCGATCGCCACATCGATTATCCGGCGGTGGGTTACCGCCGCCCGTTGCTGGCGGACCGGGCTGGAATATGATCGCTTCGCTTTTTGCGACATTTTACTGACATTAATACGCCGTGCCGTCGGTTAATACAAGGGTGCTTTCGGATAACCGCTGCCGCGATAATTTGGTGGAGGACCCTCGCATCCTGGAGCAAAGGGAGAATGCCGGAACAGCCAGTTGACCTTGTAACCGTATCGCGTGAGTATGGCGCCGGCGGCAGTGCCTTCGCGAAGCAGTTGGGCGAGCGGCTTGGCTGGCCGGTGCTTGACTACGAAATAATTGGGTTGGTGGCCGAACGACTGAACCTTCAGGAGGGTGTCGTAAGGCAGCGCGATGAACAAACGCCGGGCTGGCTCGAGCGGATCGCGTCGACGCTATTGATCTCTCCACCCGAATCTCCGATGCAGGTGGAAACGTCCGGGGTAATGACGCCTGACTCGATAGCGATGGCGGCCCACGCGGTCATCGTCGAAACCGCCAAGACGCCGCCCGTCATCGTAGTCGGGCACGGAGCTCAGTGCATCTTCAGGGACCGCCCCGGAACGGTCCAGGTGCGCTTGACTGGGAGCATCGAAACAAGGTCCCGGCGCATCGTCGCGCGCGACGGCGGTACGGAGGCTGACGCCGCTGTGACTGCTCGCCGCATAGACGCACACCGTCAGGCGTACGTTCAGCGCTACTACCATCATCTCTGGACCGACCCGACAATGTTCGATGCGCAATTCAACACGG
>JBDTAW010000295.1:0-7366 GCA_039924445.1 Gemmatimonadaceae bacterium | reverse complement strand
GTCCCAGTGGTATTTGCGCTCGGATTCATTGATCCGCACATCGTTGATGCTTGCATGCCGGGTCTGCATCAATCCGTCCGGGTTGAACTCCCAGTACTCATTGCCAAACGACCTGAACCACTGACCGGATTTATCGTGTGACTCGTATGCAAACCGCACAGCAATGCGGTTCTTCTCGAACAGCCACATCTCCTTGATCAACCTGTACTCAAGCTCGCCTGCCCACTTGCGCTTGAGAAATTCAATTATGGCAGCGCGCCCTTGAACAAACTCGTTCCGGTTGCGCCACCAACTGGTCTCGGAGTATCCCTTTGCTACGCGTTCAGCGTCGCGGGAGTTCCAGGCGTTTTCGGCCAATCTCACCTTCAGAATCGCACTCTCGCGAGTGAACGGTGGGACCGGTGGTGGTGTCGTACTCATATGTATCCGTCCTTCCGGTTGTTTGTCAGCCGGTATCACTGGGTGATAATGAATGTATAGCCTATGCGAACGAGATTGCGCCGCGTACACATGAGTAAACGCGCTTCTTGACCGCACACTCCACTGTCCATAGAATCGGAAAATGACTGACACCACAGTGCAGTTGCCACAGACCAGTGTTCGCCCTGCTCACGACGGTGCATCTGTCGCCAGCGCCAGGATGGATTTCCAGGTCGTTCCGCTCAAGGGTCTGCCCATCGTCGCCGTAATACTCACCGGCCTCGTTGTCGCTATCGCGGCGAATAAATTGTGGCCACTCGTGTTCCTGCATGTCGCGTTCGGCGCGGCATGGACGATAGTAGACCTCTTCATGGGATTCGTGATCGGGCCCATCATGGGCAAGCTCCCACCACCGGCGCGCGTCCAGGTCGCAACACGACTCATGCCGAAGATGCTACTGATAATGCCGACCGTCGTCACGGTAACGCTCGCAGCAGGCTGGCAACTCGGCTCACTCATGGGTACGGTCGATAGCTCGTACTACAACCATGGATGGATCGTCGCCAGTTACATCGTCGTCGGATTCATGGCTGTAATCGCGCTTGGCCTTCTCTCACCAGCCAATGTTGCTGTTCTGATGGAACTCAAGAAACCTAAGCCGAATCCGCAAGTGATTCAGAGTCTGATGAAGCGGTTCATCTTCGCCGCTGGCTTCACAGGCACTCTACAGATTGCGATTCTCGTGATCATGACACGGATCAGAGTCGGATGACCCAACGCACACTTCCTCCGGTCACGCAGCTCGGCATGGCGTCCCTCGCGCTGATCGTAGCGGGCGGCATTTATCTCGCGTCATACCTGCCCCAACAGGTTCCACTCACGCCGCCCGTCATCCTGTTGGTAGCATCGGCGCTGCTGCTGGTTGTGAACCTGCTGTTGCTCGGTCGCGTCGAAGACTTCGCATGGCGTCGCTTCGTCACCGTCGGCAAGTGGGCACTTCTCGCTTACACGATTACAGCTGGTCTGATTGAGTTCGCATTCCTGCGCGACGGCATGAACGGTGCGCCACTGCTGGTCCTCACGCTTTCTATCGTCGTATACGCGGTGCACGTGCCGGTGCTCATCGCGTTCACGGTTGCACGTTACGACTGACTCCTGCATCGCGCACCATGAAAATCCTCGCAATTTCCGGCAGTTTGCGCTCCGGCGCATCCAACACTGAACTTCTCGCAGCAGCCATGCTGCTCGCTCCTGCAAGTGTCGAGATATCGATGTACGACGGGTTGAACACTCTTCCGCATTTCAACCCCGATCTCGACGACCCTTACGGGCGCGCCCTGCCGGAAATCGTCGCGGATCTCAGATCGCGCGTCGGTCGCGCTGACGGTGTCCTGATATCATGCCCGGAATACGCACATGGGATCCCCGGCTCATTCAAGAATCTGCTCGACTGGTTGGTAGGGAGTACTGAATTCCCGGGCAAACCCGTAGCGTTGCTCAACGCGTCATCAATGTCGGTGCACGCGCCTGCACAACTTCTGGAAGTTTTGACGACAATGAATGCCCGAATCGTCCCTCAGGCATGCTTCATTGTCCCACTACTCGGCCGCCGACTCGACGCTCAGGCGATCGTCGCAGATCCGGAATTGTCCGCAGTCCTGCGAGTCGCGATTACTTTGTTCGCGCACGCGATCAGCGCCACGCAGCCCGACACTGCACCTCTTTCGGTCAACGTTCCTTAGAGCCGTTCGACCGTGAGGTGCAGCGTTCATCATGCCGACACTATCGGTGCTACACGGGCTTCAGAAAATATCCGACGACACGCCACCCGCGAGTGGCGTCGTTGTCCATGACGACGGTCTCAGTCACAAAACCCCCGACGCCCGAGACGGTGCGAAACTGCAGCATAACGTATGCTCCAGTCGGCATACCCGGCAGCGAAGTACTGAACTCACTGCGCTCCAGCTTGCGCGTTCCGAGCGGTCCGTACTGACCACGCACTTTCTGAACGGTCGTGATCCACTTATCTCGCGTCATGGATTGCTTGAACAACGTCCCGGCATTGTCCCAGCTCGGACCGTACTGCGCTCCATCAAGCTGATCGAGCCAGACGTCCGCCGCCTTCTGCGCCGAAGCGGTCGCGGTATCATGGCCTGCAGGCGCTGCGGAGCCCTGTGCTTGAGCCTGCGAGGCGCCTAAAAGGAGAGCAAAGCCGAGCACGACTGTAGATGCGAAGCGCATGAAGATGTTCCGGATAGAGAAATGAAAGACTGTCCGACACGGCGCTGTGATGCGCATAACCTGAACAGGGTCCCGACGATCTTGCCATCAAGACGGATACCACTTCGAATTTATTACCCCTGCCGCCCCAAATTGTCGCCTCTTCCCATCTCCGCCCCCGGCCTCCATCCTACTGCGTAGCCATCACAATCCGAGCAATCCGTGCGCCTTCCAAACCTTGCCCCGTTTCTCCCGGTCGCCCTCTTTCTGGCCGCCCCGGTCACTTTACGATCGCAGTCTATCGACCCGTCGATGTACTCGTCGCTGCAGTATCGAATGATCGGGCCATTCCGCGGCGGTAGAACCGTAGGCGCAGCCGGAATACCGGACCAGCCGAACACGTTCTACATAGGGGTAAACAACGGTGGAGTCTGGAAGACCACCGACGCAGGCCGCACCTGGGATCCCATCTTCGACGCGGAATCCACAGGCTCGATTGGAACCCTCGCGATCGCCCCTTCCGATCCCAACATCATATATGTAGGGTCCGGCGAGGGACTTCGACGCCCAGATCTATCGACCGGCGATGGCATCTATAAATCGACCGATGCCGGCAAAACCTGGCGCCACCTCGGGCTGCGCGACGGACAGCAAATCGCCTCCATCATCATCGACCCGCGCGACCCCAATCGACTCTTCGTCGCGGTCCTCGGTCACCCGTATGGTCCCAACCCTGAACGTGGCATCTTCCGCTCAATCGACGGCGGTGAAAACTGGACGAAGGTGTTGTACAAGGATGAGGATACAGGCGGAATCGATCTTTCTTTCGATCCCACCAATTCGCAAGTCGTTTATGCCAGCCTCTGGGCCTCTCGCCGACCGCCATGGACTGTCGGCAATCCATACGATGGCGACGGCAGTGGTCTCTTCAAATCAACAGATGGCGGCAATTCCTGGCATCAACTAACGCGCGGACTTCCAGCTCGCGCGCAGGGATTGGGTCGCATCGGATTTGCAGTTGCACCCAGCAACGGCAACCGCATGTACGCACTCGTGGATGCGAAGCCGGATGTTGGTGGCCTGTACCGCTCCGACGACGCCGGTGAAAGCTGGACTCGCATCAACCACGAAGAGCGCATCTGGGGACGCGGTAACGACTTCGCATGGGTCCGCGTTGATCCGCGCAACGCCGACGAGATTTATGTCTGCAACACATCGACATACCGCTCGATGGACGCGGGCAACAGCTTCACCGCAATCAAGGGCGCACCAGGCGGCGACGATTACCATGCAATCTGGATCAATCCACTTCACCCCGACATCCTTCTCCTCGCAGTCGATCAAGGCGCAACGATAAGCGTCAACGGCGGCAAGACATGGAGTTCATGGTACAACCAACCCACCGCCGCATTCTATCACGTCGCTACCGACAATCGCTTTCCCTACCGCGTTTACGGTGCGCAACAGGAGAGTGGCTCCGCCGTAGTATCCAGTCGCAGCAACGATGGCGCTGTCACATTTCGTGAGTTCCACCCCGTTGGTGCAGAGGAATACGGCTACGTCGCTCCAGATCCGCTCGATTCCAACAACGTATTCGGCGGCAAGGTTACGCGCTTCGACATGGTCACCGGGCAGACACAGAACGTGGCCCCCGAAGCGATCAGAGGCCGCCAGTATCGCTTCAACAGAACCGCGCCGCTCATCTTTTCCAACGCCGATCCGCACACGCTATTCCTCGGCAGCAACGTCCTCTTCAAAACACGTGACGGTGGTCACAGCTGGGACATAATCAGCCCGGATCTGACGCGCGACGATCCTCCCGTGCCCGCCCCACTTGGCCAATTCGTGAATGCCGACCCGGCACGCGGCCACCACCGCGGTGTCATCTACAGTATCGCGCCGTCGTATCACGACGCAAACGTTATATGGATCGGTACCGACGATGGCCTGATTCAAGTCACACGTGACGGTGGTAAGACATGGAACAACGTCACACCATCAGCAATCACTCCGTGGAGCAAGATCGCTCAACTGGATGCATCGCATTTCGACGATCAAACAGTGTACGCCGCTGTCAATCGATTTCGACTCGACGATCTTCACCCGCACATCTATCGCACCCACGATGGCGGCAAGACATGGAAAGAAATTGATTCCGGCCTTCCCGACGACGCGGCTGTCAACGTCGTTCGCGAAGATCCCGTTCGCAAGGGACTTCTCTTCGCCGGAACCGAGACGACGGTTTATGTCTCGTTCGACGATGGCGATCACTGGCAAACGCTTCGCCAGAACCTTCCCGCCACTTCCATCCGCGATCTTGTGGTCAAGGATAGCGATCTCGTTGTCGCCACACACGGCCGATCGTTCTGGATACTCGACGACATAACACCACTTCGACAACTCTCGACTGCAATCGCGAGCGAACCTGCTCACCTCTTCGCACCAGCGGCAGCGTTCCGCATTCAACGCAATACGTACACTGATACTCCGATGCCGCCCGAAGAGCCCACCGGCCAGAATCCGCCGGACGGTGCGATCATAGACTACTACATCAACGGCGCTGCGTCATCACCGGTGACTCTCGAAATACTCGACTCTTCGGGCAATCTCGTGCGTCGCTATGCGAGCAACGACAAACCCGACGTCACTCAAAAAGAGATTGACGCACTCAACGTCCCCGCGTACTGGGTGCGACCGCCGCGAACTCTTTCGGCCTCAGCAGGAACGCATCGCTGGGTCTGGAATCTTCACTATCCCGATCCAAGCGTACTCACGCATGAGTATCCGATCTCGGCGATCGCTCACGATACACCGCGGCTTCCATTGGGCACCTCCGTCCTGCCAGGCAATTACACCGTTCGCTTGACAGTCAACGGCAAAAGCTACACACAACCGCTGGTCGTCAAGATGGATCCGCGCGTACGCGCAACGCCTGCAGATCTTCAGCAGCAGTTTGCACTTTCCATACGCGTCGCAGCCATGATCGAGCGCGACTTCACCGCGATCGCTGAATCAAGAGCACTACACGTACAACTTGACTCCGCAAAATCGCGCACCACCAATCCCAAAACGCGCTCCGCTATCGATTCACTTGACGCACGCATCAACGCTTTGGCCGTAACACGCCTCAACGGACAGCTGAGCGGTCTGCTCGGCACCATCGACGACGTCGATGCTCGCCCCACAACTCAGGCAACAGCCGCTGTCACGACGATGCAGCACGCCCTCGACGAAGCCATCGCCGAGTGGACAAAGGTCAAAGGCTCCGCACTCTCCACCCTCAACGCCAGACTCAGCGCAGCCGGCATCCGGAACGTCAGCATCCCCCACGACCTGACCCCATACCGTAGTTCACTCCAGGTCGGTGAAACCGCCGACAAGGACGACAACGAGCCGTAGGAGCACAGAGCCGTCACCCGCCGAAGATCGGGGTCCATCGGGTGGTCGCACCCATCTACGGAAAAACCCGTTGACAAACCCGGATGCCACCCATATACTACGGGAAAGGCAGTAGTCACCCTCCGCTTCCCTACCATGTACTTCCCGCCTCGCGAACTCGAAGTTATGAGCGTCCTCTGGCGACTCGGCTCCGCCAGCGTCGCCGAAGTCCGAGCCGAGCTCAAGGACCAGCTCGCCTACACCTCCGTGCTCTCCGCCCTCCAGACGCTCGAGGAAAAGGAATGCGTCCGGCATGAGCCCGAAGGTCGAGCATACCGGTACTACCCCATCGTCGACGCCAAACATGCCGGCAAAAGCGCTGTAGCTCGCATCAAGGATGCAATCTTCGAAGGCTCAGCAGAGCGCATGTTCGCACAGCTCGTCTCCGATCGACATATCACCCAGGAAGAACTGCAGCGCATGCAGCAACTGATTGCCGAACGCCTGGAGCGCGACTCATGACCGTAGCCATCATTGTCTACATCCTGATTGTTACAGTTCCCCTAATCGCTGCAGCAGCGCTGACGGAGAAGCTTTTCCGACTCTGGTCGCTTCCTGTGCGCGGCGCATGGGCCGTAACTGCTCTCCTGATCGCGCTCATCGGCGGACGGACTGTTACGCAACAATTGATCGCACCGGATGCGACGCTTTCCATTACTGGAATCAACATCGCCACGACCGGTCAAACGGCACCAACCGGCAGCCCATCGCTCGTGCTCGCCACATTACACGAGCTGATGTCGGTGCCGCGTACCGCCGCCGCATATGCGTCCCACTTCGTCGGACCAACACCGAACATCTCGCTGACGATCCTCTGGCTCGTCATGTCCTGTGGCATGCTCGCGCTGATTTGTATTGTGTATTCCAGAGTTCGGCGCGCGCGACAGCAATGGAGCGTTGCTGACTTTGCGGGTCACCGCGTGCGCGTGGCACCGAACGCTGGCCCCGCAGTCGTCGGAATCTTCCGCCCGGAAATCGTCGTGCCGCAGTGGATGCTCAACGGACATCCAGACGACAGTCAGCTCATCATCATGCACGAGATGGAGCATCGCTCGGCGCGTGACCCCGTACTTCTCGCCGCAATGTGGGGGCTCGTCGCACTGTTCCCTTGGCACCCCGGTGCATGGTACTGCCTCGCTCGCACCAGACTGGCTATCGAAATCGATTGTGATGCACGCGTTGTTGGAAAAGGTGCCTCGCTCAAAAACTATGCACAACTGCTGGTCAATCAGGCACGCGCAAGAATCGGCGCGCCAGTACACCTGTGGCTCGGTGCAACATCGCTGCT
>JBDTAW010000294.1:0-8300 GCA_039924445.1 Gemmatimonadaceae bacterium | reverse complement strand
TTGGGCTTTGTGGTATCTGGCGCCGCTCTGGGCGCGCAGGCATTCACGCCGACGGGCGTGAATGTGAATGGTTCGGGGATCGATCAGAGTTGGAGCGTCACGTGCAGCACGATCGGCTCGTTGGGGCAACCCGCCTGTCCGACCAACGTGGCGACAGGAGCCTCGAGGGTCACCGCCGCTCCGGCGGGTTGGCTGCCGGTTCCAAACACTGATGGAGCGTACTACATCAGCGCATCTCCGTCAGGGACGCTCTGGTCCGGTGCACCGGGAGAAAATCCGGCGTATCAGTACGTGTTCAAGACCACGTTTGACGTAACCAATGCGGCAAATTCAGTGGTCGGTTTCAACATGTTTGCGTTCGATAACTACTGGGTCAGCGGCACGATCAACGGTAATCCGCTTACCGTTACGCCGACGCCACTCGGACCAAATGGCGGGAACTGGATGACGCCGTTCACCCTCTCCGGGGCTAACGGCCTGGTAGATACCGGCAACCAGCTGGTACTGACCATTTCTGGCAACGGTCGGACCGACGGGATGATGGTTACCGGTTACACTCAGTCGACGGTGCCTGAGCCAAGCTCCCTGGCGCTGCTAGGTACTGGACTGGTTGGGCTGATGCCGCTTGTCCGCCGGAGAAAACGCTAGTCCAATTGTCATGCGGGGCTTGTAATTCACAGAGGCCACTTGAGAGAGTGGCCTCTGTTGTCATGTCAGGGCCGACGTCGCCGTTTGATGAGGCGGAATTTGCGTTGCGAGCCACTCGAAAGCCGCTTCGCGGGTTGGTACTGCCTTGAGGTTGCTGCGTCCAGCAAGCCGCATGACGCTCTCCATAATCAACCGCTTGAATCCGGTGACGCCGACGACCGCGCTGGCGACGACAAAGGGCCGGTTGTGGATCGCGAGCTCGTTCAGCCTGTCGATCACTTCGACGTTGTATGGCGACCCCGAGATATCTACGATGCAGCAGACGGATTTATGCGGCTGATCGCCTACTAACTCGCGTGCCGCCGCTATGTGCGGCAGCGAATCGATCGGGTGTGCGAAGTCCGAAAGGTCAATAAGAAGTACGTGCGCACCCGACTGCTGATTCGGAATAAAGCGGACTCTATTAGACATTTCCCTTCAAGGCAGATCAGCTGTTTTCACACTGGCCTAGTCTCGGCTCCAACGCGGGACTTCGAGAATCGGATTATGATCCGATCGTGCGTCCCAATGACAATTCTCCCCGGCACGGCCCAGACGAAGCACGATCCCAGTCACTCCCGCCGAGGCGTGTAGTCATTATCGGGGCTGGTGCTGCGGGGACGATGGCGGCGATATTCGCTGCGGGCGCTGGGGCTGACACGATTCTGCTGGAGCGCACGGCTGACGGCGGGCGCAAGATTCTGATCAGCGGCGGCGGGCGTTGCAACGTGCTTCCGGCCGAACTCGATGAGACTCGGTTCGTTACCGAGTCATCGCGAAATACTCTACACAAGCTGGTGCGAGCATGGCCTCTCGCGCAGCAACGGGCATTTTTTGAGAACGAACTCGGTATTCCGCTCGTCGAGGAACTCGAGACGCGAAAACTCTTTCCTGTTTCCAATCGCGCGCGGGACGTACGTGATGGTCTGATGTCGCTTGCTTCTCAACGCGGTGCACAAATCTTACTGAACACGCGTGTGACCGCTGTCGAGCCGGTTGGCGGCGGCTGCTGGCGTGTGAAACGGGACGGAGACGAGCCGATTGAGTGTGACGCCGTGATTGTTGCGACGGGTGGACTTTCAGTACCAGCTACCGGGAGCGACGGCATTGGGCTGGAGATTCTTGCCGGACTCGGCCATACGATCCATACGACATACGCTGCGTTGACGCCAGTGGCCGCGGACCCGGCGCCGTTTGCAGAGCTCTCAGGCGTATCGTTAGCGGTTACGCTGACGGCGACGAGTCCAGGACGTAGCGCAACTGCGTCCGGTGGATTTCTGTTCACGCATCGAGGCTACAGTGGACCATCGGTGCTCGACGTGTCGCATGTCGTTGTGCGCGCTGCAGACGAGGACGATCGCTCGGCGGCGCGAATTGTCGTGCGCTGGTCTGCACTTGATGATCATGATTGGGATACTGCGCTGCGCGGAAGCGGCACGCGGACTGTCGGCGCCGCAGTTCGCTCGCAGATGCCGGATCGCCTCGCTTCGAAGCTGATCGCTATTGCCGGGGTGGATCCGATGCGACAATTGGCGGAGTTGCGCCGAGAGGAGCGGCTCGCGTTGATCGAAACGCTGGTGAGGGGCGAAGTACCTTGGACTGGAAACGAAGGCTACAAGAAGGCGGAGGTTACTGGTGGAGGAGTGAGTCTCGCGGAGATCAATCCCGGGACGATGGAGAGCAAGCGGCATTCCGGGTTGTTTCTGTGCGGAGAAGTGCTGGACGCATTTGGTCCGATTGGCGGATACAATTTTCTGTGGGCGTGGGCAACTGGGCGCGCAGCCGGGCTCGGCGCGGCGGGCGAGCGTTCGTAGCCGCATTTACGCAAGCGTTATCGCCGCAGCGGTCCGAACTAAAAAGCAGGCGCAGCCGCTGCGTTAAGTGGCTGCGCCTGCTTGCCTTTGCGTAGCGGGTGACGCCTATCCCGCGTAGCAGTAGGTGCAGTTGTGTTCCTGTGCGCGATTCACTGCGAGTACACCTGCTGGAACGACAACGACGCCCGGAATGAGATTCGCGGTCCATTCCTGGAGCGCGCCGGCTGGAGGGAGACCCGCGGCGGATGCTGTCATGCCGCTTATTACTGTAAGCGCCACGTTGCACGCCGTGAATATGACGCCGCGCGCGATCAGCTCCTGAACACCTGCGTCCGGCATCGGCATGTCACCCGGTTTAAGCCGTGAGAAGACATTGCGCGTGGCGGCTGCGTTTGTACTCTTGTCGGTGATCTTGAAGAATTCGCCAAGCTTGTATTTCTCCCACATCGCGTCGTTGACTGCGAGCGGGACTGACATGTGGCGCAGTCCGACTACGGTGGTGATGTCGGATTCCTTGAGGTTGTACGCCTTCATGTTCATGTCGAGAAAGTTCGCGGCGAAGACGAGTCCCCATCCGTCATTCGCGCTGACCGCGTCGAAGTACTGACGGTGCTTGCCAGTCAACCGCGCGAGCCACGCCTCGTCCGGCGATTCGATCGTCGCCAGAGGCTCCGCGCCGGCGCGGACGCCGACTGCTGTAGCGGCGATGGCAATGGCTCCGACTCCCACGCTTCGCATGAACGCTCGCCTTGGTGCCACCTGCTCCGTACCGTCCATAACAGCCCCCGGGTCGGTTGTGTATGACGCGCCGCTCATCATTTCGTGTGGCTGGTGGCCCGGAGTGCCGGGGGTCAACCGCAAGGTGATTCGGCGACCGAATAATGCCGCGGTCGGGAAAAACCGCAAGCGAAACAATCGATTATTCGACGGATCGGGTTCGGGGGCCGTCCTCGGTCATCCTCGCGGAAGCGAGGATCCATGGGTTTCCTGAGAATGGTCTCGAATGGATTCCCGCTTTCGCGGGAATGACGACTTTACGACGCGGAATTCGCCTTGAAATCGCCGGTGCGGCGGAGCTGGATGACGTCGCGGGCCGTGTAATCGCTGCCGGTTGCTTCGCGCTGGAAGTCCGGGACGAGGGCGATGAGCATCTCGCGGAGCTCGGATTCGTCGGAGGTTTCGGTTGCGGCGACGAGGCGTTCGATCCGGCGCATGAGGCCCTCCGGAATGCCGGCCTTTTTCGCCCTGAGCAACTTGGGGTGGTTGGTGGGGAGGGCGTTTTCTTCGTGGAAGAACATCTCTTCGTAGAGCTTTTCGCCGGGACGGATGCCGGTGAACTGGAGCTCGATGTCCTTGCCGGGTTCGAAACCGCAAAGCCGGATGAGATCGGTTGCGAGGTCTACGATCTTGACGGGTTCGCCCATATCAAGGACGAAGACTTCGCCGCCGAGTCCGAGGGTGCCCGCCTGGAGGACGAGCTGGACCGACTCGGGGATGGTCATGAAATAGCGGCGCATCTCCGGATGAGTGACCAGCACGGGCCCGCCAGCGCGTATCTGACGGAAGAACGTGGGCACGACTGACCCTCGGCTTCCGAGAACGTTTCCGAACCGCACCGACACGAAATTGCCGCCGTGTGCTATGGCGGCGTTTTGCACCACGCGTTCGGCCAGTCGTTTTGTAGCCCCCATGATGCTTGTGGGGCGCACGGCCTTGTCAGTTGAGATCAGAACGAAGTGCTCGACGCCGGCGTCGATGGCCGCATTGACGACGTTGGTGGTGCCGTGAATGTTGTTGGTGATCGCTTCAACGACGTTTTCTTCCATGAGCGGCACGTGCTTGTGG
Organism: Gemmatimonadaceae bacterium; assembly: GCA_039924445.1. GTDB lineage: Bacteria > Gemmatimonadota > Gemmatimonadetes > Gemmatimonadales > Gemmatimonadaceae > Fen-1247. Next base: position 3,954 of record JBDTAW010000294.1, on the reverse strand, counting down.
GCAGCGGCGTGGAAGACGGCATACGGACGGAAATCGTCGAATATCGCGTGCATTCGAGTGCGATCGCGGACATCAGCGATTGTAGGAATGACGCTGAGGCGGGGAAAAGTCTCTCGCAGTTCGGCCTGGATATCGAATATCGAATTTTCGCCGTGGCCGAGTATGATGAGCCGGGAGGGTTCGAGTCTGGCCAGCTGACGGCAGAGCTCGCTGCCGATGGACCCGCCGGCGCCTGTCACGAGGACCGTTCGGCCCTTGCCCAGGTTCCGTACAGCGGCAAGGTCGGTGTGGATGGGATCCCGGCGGAGGAGGTCCTCGATCTGGACATCGCGGAGCGAAGATGGCGACGCGCGACCGGACAGGACGTCGGAAAGCGGCGGAAGGGTGCGGGTTTTGAGGCCCGCGTCTGCGGCTGCCTGGACGATGCGACGGATTACCGAGCCGGGCGCGGACGGGATCGCGATGACAATGGCACCGGCGTCCCGGTCGTGTGCGACGCGACCTATGTCCGCAATGGCGCCGAGCACCGGGATGTCATTCATGCGATGATTGGCCTTTCGGTCGTCGTCGTCAACGAATGCGACCGGGTAGAGCCCCAGCTGAGGATTAGTCAACAACTCCTTCGCGATCATCTGACCAGCGGCGCCTGCGCCAACGATTACTGCGCGAACGTCATCGGTGCGTCTGCGCTGCTGCCCGTGCCACGTGCGGATACGGAAGAAAAGGCGGGGGGCGATGATGAACGTCGCCGTCAACAGGCTATCAATGGCAAAAATCGGCAGCGGAAGCCGCTGCGAGGCAAGGTGAAAAAGTGGGACAATTAAGCCGCCCACTGCTCCGGCGCAGAGGGTCGCGATAGCGAGGCCGCCGACCAGCCGTTCCAATTCAGCGACGCTCGCATAGCTCCATATGCGCCTATAGAGCCCAACCCCAGCGAATACAAGCAGCTTGACGGGAACAGCAATCAGCGCGAACATGAGAACGATTCGATAATCGTCCGCGCCGGGTCCGAGCCATCCAACGCACAGTAGGTAAGCGAGTGTGACAGCGCAGATGAGGCCGATGCTGTCGATGCCTATAAGGTTGCGGTTGCGGACGACCGGGTAATGGCGCATATACGAATGGCGTGATTTTACGGGCGAGGGGTAGAGCAAGCGAATCGGGATTTAGAATTTACTAAATAATGCTGGCAACAAAATGAAATGTCGGCCCACGGGCCGCACAACCGCACAATTGCGATCCCGACGGATGGATACCTAAAGAACCGCCGCGACGCTGGCGCTGCAATTTTGAACCTGCCTAGATCCTTGGAAGGTAGTGCTAGACAAAGCGCTTCTTCAAAACTGCTGGAACCCCAGCATACAAACAATTTTCCTCTGTATTTTTTGTAACGCACGCGCCTGCCGCTATGACGCAGCCGGCGCCAATCACAAGGGGGTCCGCTGCCGTTCCGTTCACGATGGTCGCACCCGTGCCGATGAACGCCGACTGTCCTATGTGGACGTTTCCCGAGACGTGAACACCTGGGGACAACGTGGCAAAGTCGTCGATCCGTGCATCGTGGCCCACGGTGCAGTCGAGGTTGACATGCACATGGTTGCCGACGGTGATGTTGACCGTAAGGATGCTACCACAACACACAATTGAGCCGCTTCCAAGCTGCACTGAATCTGACATTGCAACAGAATCGTGAATCAGGATCGGAAAATCAAATCCGGCCGCCGAGCATCGGAGCGCGAGTTTTTCGCGAGCCTGGGGCTTGCCGACGCCAATGGCTACGACCGCATCTGGGTAGCTAAGCGAAAATCGTTCCCACGAAAGCACCGGCTTCCCGTCAACCTCTCGATTCGGGTCAGCGGCGTCCTCAATAAACCCGACGAAGTCGAACACGAGATGCGGTTTCGCCGCGGACAGAAGCCAGGCGACCTCTCTCGCGAACCCGCCGGCTCCATAAATAGCCATTTTTTTCGCAGGAGCCACACCACCCTCCGTTGCGCTAACTGCACGGCTCGAAAACTGATCACCAGTTTCGTCTCCACCGTACGAGCCTAGAATACGGTTCACGCTGGCCCTGTCGGTCATCCCCAAAGATGCCATTGAACTCGCCCAGTGGTTGGGCCCGCACCCTTCAGCATAGGCATCTAACGCTACCCCATCCGTCCGTGTGGAAAACGCCAACTGAACCGCTTCGATCCGTCTATGGAGACGTTTGGTTTTGCCGACGTTCGACGAGTAAATTATAAAGCTATGCCAAAGTATCTCATAACAGGAGCAGCGGGCTTCATCGGCTTCCACGTCGCAACGCAGCTCTTACTCCGGGGCGATACCGTCGTCGGCGTGGACAACCTCAACAACTATTATGATCCGCGGTTGAAGTCCGCCCGCTTGGAAATGCTATTGGCACGTGACGCCTTCAGCTTTGTGAAACTGGACATCGCGGATACTGGTCAGCTAGTGTCCTTGGTCGATCGCGAGAGGCCGGATGTGGTAATCAATCTGGCAGCGCAGGCAGGAGTCAGATACTCGCTCACCCATCCCCACGCGTACGTGAAGTCGAACTTAGTGGGTTTTGTCAACGTACTCGAGGCGTGCAGGCACGGTGAGGTCAAACACTTGGTGTACGCCTCCTCAAGCTCTGTCTACGGTGCGAACACGCGCATGCCATTCTCGGTGGCCGATATGGTTGACCACCCTGTGAGCCTGTACGCGGCCACAAAAAAGGCGAATGAACTTATGGCACATACCTATTCGCATCTGTACGGGCTACCTACGACGGGCTTGCGGTTCTTCACCGTGTACGGTCCTTGGGGGCGGCCGGACATGGCGCTGTTCCTGTTCACGCGAGCGATCCTCGCGGGTGAGCCGATCGACGTATTTAACAACGGCAATATGCAACGTGACTTCACGTATATCGATGACATTGCGGAGGGGGTTGTCCGAGTGTCGGATAGAGTGCCTGACTCACCGGATCCACTTGCTGTCGATACACTGTCCCGTGCGCCGTACCGTATCTATAACATCGGCAATCACGATCCGGTACCGCTGCTAGAAATGATCAGGATCCTTGAAGACTGCCTAGGCCGTGAAGCAGTGAAGCGCTTCTTACCGCTCCAACCGGGCGACGTGCCGGCGACGTATGCCGATATTGCGACGCTCGAAGCCGATGTTGGCTTCCATCCCAACACGCCGTTGGCGGTGGGGATCAAGAAGTTCGTCGATTGGTATCAAGAGTATTTTCCAACGAGCTTACTGCATGATCAGGCGGCACAACCGGCGTGACGCAGTACGCGGACTCTCCGAAAAATGCGACTAAACTGTTTTGCTCGCGCGAACCGAGGGGGATGGACGACGTTCGCAGAGTGGCGGTGACACCGTGAAGCTGCACGCGCCTTACCAGCAACTGCTTCGGATCGTTGGCCGCGACTTCCGGTGGAGGATGCTGTGGGTCTTCACGCTCGCCGCCGGAGTTGCTTTCCTGGAGTTTGTGAGCGTTGGCGGCATGTACCCATTGCTAACCGCGCTCGTTAATCCTGCTGGCCAAAAAGTGGGGATGGCCGTCCACTCTCACGTTCCCGGTTTAGCATTTCTCAGCGGTCTTTCGGTGATGACGCTCGCCACCGGGCTGCTTGCCATTTTGATTATAAAACCGCTCGTAACCGCCTATGCCCTCCGTGAGGGCTTTCGCTTTTGTTATGATGTCCAGGTAGCCGTCAGTTCGCGCATGGTGCGTTCGTTGCTCGGCCGTGAGTATGCATTTTTCCTCCAGGAAAATACTGCGGTATTACCCCGTGACACAACGATTGAAGTGTTGATGTTCATCGGCGGTGTACTGATTCCACTAATCCAGCTTGTTACACAGTTCGTAATCCTGGCTACCGTCGTACTAGCCGTGGCGTGGATATCCCCAGTTGCAGCTGCCGTGGCATTCGGGGCAGTCGGTGGGCTTACAGTCGG
>JBDTAW010000293.1:0-12531 GCA_039924445.1 Gemmatimonadaceae bacterium | reverse complement strand
ACGCTGGTCGACCGGAAGCGACCGAACGCGCCATCGTCGATGGGTGGCTCCACACCGGCGATATAGGTACTCTCGATTCCGATGGCTATTTGCGGGTTCTTGATCGTCGAAGCGACCTGATCGTCACGGGCGGAGAGAACGTCTACCCGGCGGAGGTCGAGACTGCCCTGCTCGCTCATCCGATGGTCATGGAAGCAGCGGTCATCGGCTCACCAGATTTGACGTGGGGACAGCGCGTGATTGCGTTCGTTCGACTCTCGGCTGCACCGAACGAAGCAGATATTTCGATTGCGGACGAGCTGCGTGCGCACTGTCGAGCGCTGCTCGCCGGATACAAGACGCCCAGAGAGATCCGAATCGTGACTGAGCTCCTGCCACGAACCGCATCCGGCAAGGTGCAACGGCATGTTCTTCGCGAACGGGTTACGCAGAATCTCCCAGAATCCGGTTCGACAACTCGCTCAGCGCACCCGAATGACTCGGTGCCATCTGCAGAATCGTCGTAGAGCCGCCAACATGCAATTGCCGAGTATACAGTGACTGAGTCGACGAACGAGAAATTACTCGCAAGGCTGCAGCAGAAATCGTTCTCCTATTTCATACACGAAACCAACCGTAACAACGGCCTCGTGGTGGACAGGACCGACGCAGGATCGCCGTCGAGCATCGCTACTACAGGCCTTGCGCTCGCTGCCTATCCTGTCGGAGTCGAGCGCGGCTTTCTGAGTCGCTCAGAAGCTGTCGAGCGTACCCTTACGTGTCTGCGCTTTTTCTCGAACAGCTCACAGGGACCCGAGAAAGACGCAACCGGTTACAAGGGTTTCTACTACCACTTCCTGGACATGCAGACAGGACGCCGTGTCTGGAAGTGCGAACTATCATCCATCGACACAACGTTCCTGATAGCTGGCGTGCTCACTGCCGCGGCGTATTTCACAGACGACAACCCGGATGAGCAGGAGATTCGAACCCTGGCAACACAGTTGTTCGAACGCGTGGATTGGCAGTGGATGCTGAACGGGGGATCCACCGCGTCGCTTGGCTGGAAACCGGAAAGTGGCTTCATCAAGTATCGCTGGAATGGTTACAGCGAGGCGTTACTGCTTTACATCCTCGGGCTCGGTTCCCCAACACATCCACTGCCTGACGACAGCTACACTGCCTGGACTTCGTCGTACAAATGGAAGAAGATCTACGGAACGGAGTTGCTGTACTCAGGCCCGCTTTTTACACATCAGCTCTCGCATATCTGGCTCGACCTGAACGGCATTCAGGACAGATACATGCGCGGCAAGAGATCGGATTACTTCCAGAACAGCCGCCGCGCTACACAGGTTCAGCGCGAATATGCGACGCGCAACCCGATGCAGTTTACGGGATATGGAAAGGACTGCTGGGGGCTGACAGCAAGCGATGGCCCCGGACGCGTTACGTGCACAGTCGACGGAATTGAACGTCGCTTCTATGGCTACGTCGGGCGCGGTGCACCGTTCGGCCCGGACGACGGAACCATCGCACCCTGGGCAGTAGTTGCGTCGCTTCCTTTCGCGCCGGAAATAGTTCTCCCGGCAATAGCGCATTTCGACAGTCTGGCGCTCATGGATCAAAATCCGTACGGCTTCAAGACTGCATTCAATCAGACATTCCCCGATAAGAACGCCGATTCCGTGGGATGGATTTCGGCGGGCCACTGCGGCCTGAATCAGGGGCCTATTGTCCTGATGATCGAGAACCATCGCACCAATCTGATCTGGTCGTTGATGCGTAGCAGTCCCTACGTCGTCGCAGGACTCCGCCGTGCAGGTTTCTCGGGTGGTTGGCTATAATTCGATGACCACTTCACTCCAACAATTCCTCAGTGACTGCTGAGTCAAACGACATTCCTTTCGCCGAACGCCTGCGTGCCGCGACCGATCTTCTTGAGTCGATAGCCAACGATCGAGCCTTGCTCGCAGGCGTGCCGGAACAGGATAGGACGCGCCTGCTTCAGGCCGCCGGTCGAGTGTCCCGTCCCGACGCCGTTGATCGGCGTCGGCTCGTGCAGGCAACCAAGCGCGCTCGCAAAGCGACGCGGACCGAGCGCGCAGAAAGCGTGCTTTTCAACACAGGCATCCGGAAACTCCGGCGCGAAACCGTTTTCATGACGCCGAACGTGTTTCCTCCCGAAAACTTCTCCCAGACCGAAGTTGCCGACAACCCGGAATTTCGCGAGGCCGTCGAACCACAGAACTGCTACATCTGCAAGAAGAATTATTCGCAGATACACCACTTCTACGATCAACTCTGTCCGTCGTGCGCAGCATTTAATTTCGCGAAACGCACCGAATCGGCCGACCTGCGCGGGCGGGTGGCGTTGGTCACGGGCGGCCGCGTCAAGATCGGATATCAGGCAGGAATAAAACTGCTTCGTGCCGGCGCCGAGTTGATAGTTACGACACGATTCCCGCGTGACTCGGCGGCGCGGTACGCGCAGGAGCCGGATTTCGCAGACTGGAGCAGTCGACTTGAAATCTTCGGGCTCGACCTGCGACACACACCCAGCGTTGAAGCATTCTGCACTGAGCTGCTGCATACGCGCGACAGACTGGATTTCATCGTCAACAATGCATGCCAGACCGTTCGGCGGCCACCGGCGTTCTATGAACACATGATGAACGCTGAAACCGCCTCACTGCATAATATGCCCGAGCATGTGCGTCATCTCCTCGGCGCGTACGAAGGACTTCGCGGATATCACATGCTTCCCGAAGCCGACAGCGACACGACGCACGTCGTCGCGCTCGATAGTCAACTCTCGGAGATCGCTGGTCTTACGCATGCCGCAGAACTGTCACAGGTGCGATTGCTCCCCGAAGAAGTCGCAGCGCAACGCGCTCTGTTTCCCGAAGGACAACTCGACCAGGATCTTCAACAGGTAGACCTGCGCGACAGGAATTCGTGGCGGATGTTGATGGCGGAGGTTCCGTCTGTCGAACTGCTCGAAGTGCAGCTCGTAAATGCCATCGCTCCATTCATCATCAACGCCCGACTCAAGCCGCTGATGCTGCGGACACCTGAGCGTGACAAACACATTGTGAACGTTTCAGCAGTCGAAGGGCAGTTCTATAGAACATTCAAAACGACGCGCCATCCGCACACGAACATGGCGAAGGCTGCGCTCAACATGATGACGCGTACTGCCGCCGCGGATTATCACGCGGATGGCATTCACATGAACAGTGTCGACACAGGTTGGGTAACGGACGAAGACCCGGCAGATATCGCAGCAAGAAAGGTCGCAGAGCACAGGTTCCATCCACCACTCGACATCGTGGACGGTGCCGCAAGAATCGTGGACCCGATCATCGCGGGCGTCAACACAGGCGAGCATCTGTGGGGCAAGTTTCTCAAGGACTACGTCCCTACAGACTGGTAGTCAGCGCGAAGTACTGGAAGTTCGCTACCGCATGTTGACGCGGTAGCGAACGTCAAAAGCCAGTCAGTAACTACTTCGACGCGTGAATGAAGACGTCGCCGCCGATTGCTTCAGGTGGCGTCACTCGTACACCCGCGAGGTTGTCGCGTATCCACGCAGCCGCGCGGCGTGTGCTCTCTTCTGCGTCCTCACGCGAATTGCAAACGGTGATGGTCGCAAGCGCCTCTCCATCCCGCACCGCGTAGTACGACATGAAACCAGGGCCGCCAGTGAGGACCGCTGTCACCTCCGCCTGCCGCTTGTCCAGTTCGCTGATCAACTTGGCGACACCGCTATAACGTCGGATTACTGCGTACATGCCGGAACTCCGTGAGCTTGGGGATTTGGTCCTGATTCGTCCGCAGTGCCGGATTCGGTTTTCGGCAACTAAATAGACTGGCGAAGTCTGCACCAACGGAACGCGATGTCAACCCTCCCGGCCCGCAGTCAGCGGCAGACATCGGGAAGATTGAAGTTGCAGCGGAATCTAAATCCTGCCGTCAATATTCGCTGATCCGAAAGGCGCAGTGAGGCGGATTCTGCGACCGGTCGCACTGCTCATGTACTTCGCCGCCCGTCACCTCGGTGAGCAGTTGCTCCACCATGCAGCACGTCTCGGAGCAGCAAGTCACTGTCTGACCGAGCGCACATCCGTGCCCCTGAATTTCGTAGCCATCCTCAGTTTTAAGCACGTCTGCGTCGCCACCAAGCTCAGTCAGCAGGGCAGCTGCGCTGCCAACTCTCTCGGCAAAGGTCCCGGATGCTGGTTTCCCGAGCCGGCTGCCCGCTCCGCGCAGGACCGATTCCAGCTCCTCTTCGGAGTGACGACTGGCAAGCTCCGCAATCAGGGCGGTCAGAGCAGGGGCATATGCGCTGGAAAACATCGTCTGCGCCTCCGGCGCTACGCCATAAAGCGTCGCCGGCTTTCCCACCGACCCGTCGCGCCGCTCACCTCTGGCCTCGATCACCCCGTCGCGCTCAAGAGTCGCGATGTGTGCGCGAACGGCATTATCCGTCAGGCCCAACACACCGGCGATCTCGTCAACACTGCGCCAGCCTCGGCGCAGTATAGCGACAATGCGCCCCCGAGTGCTGTTTCCGAAAAGATTATCCCACCAGCTCATATCCCCTCCCCTCTGCCTGCGCCCAACCACTCATTATCTGGTCGTGTCGTGTGGCAACCGCGAATCTAACGGCGTTGCCGGTCCCATCAAGATAGTAGGAAATAAGTGTTTGCACAATAACTCAAAGGGTTTCTTGACAATTGGCTCAATACCTGCCATATCTCATTTACGGCCGCCTTGCCGTAAACACGGAATCGGGGCATTACACCGCCCGCCTTCGACGACCATACCTTCAGGAGATCCACAATGAAAAAGACCCGTCTCGCAATTGGAGCCATCGCAGCACTAGCGATGGCTGCCACAACTTCAACGCTTCAGGCGCAGGTGTCGCATCGGGCTTCCGCCGCGACTGCCGCCCCGACCGCGAAGGCCCATTCCGCAGCTCTGGACGATCCGACTATCGTCGCGATCTTCGACGCAGCAAACACGTGGGACATCAACCTTGGGCACCTGGCTCTCAAGAAGAGCACGAACAAGGACGTTCGCACCTTCGCAGACATGATGGTCCGTGACCACACGGCGGCGCGCCAACTCGGTCGCGATCTCGCCACCAAGCTCAAAGTGACGCCGACGCCTCCAGGCAAGGACTTCGCTCTCTACAAGGATTACGTCGCCACAACCGCGAAATTGAACGGCCTCAAGGGCGCCGCATTCGACAAGGCGTACATCGATCATGAAGCCTGGTATCACCAGGCAGTTATCGACGCTGTCACCAACACGCTTCTCCCAGCTACGAAGAATGCAGAACTGAAGGATCTCGAAATCAAGGTCGCGCCGAACTTCCAGGCTCACCTTGCTGCCGCAAAGGATCTGGCGCAGAAGCTCTCGAAGTAACTGAGACTCCGCAACACCATCCATGGCGCAGCGGCCCGATACCCACTTGGGCGTCGGGCCGCTGTGTTATCCCTGCGTCAATTTCTCGCGTCCCTGAGTTCTGCCCGCAGTCTTTCAGTTATTTCATTCGATGAAAAATCAACCAGCTGCTCGAGAGCCCGGCGAAAATCGGCGACGGTTACCGTACTGAGAACAGCTGCGGTGATAGCGCCTGCGGGCGCGCGATTGGCACCATAGAGGAACGGCGTGAGTCGATTGCGACCAGCTACGTCGAAACTCCAGATCTCGCGACCGGTGCGAGCATCCAGCAACACCGCCGTCGCGCTCATGAAGACAGACGCAGATCGGGATCCACGAATATCGATTCCGGATCCACGCATGTTCAACTCAAGTAGAAAATCGGCATTCCGTTGATCGAGAGTCGGCTGTGTACCGAGGTACCTGCTCGCGCGTTCGAGTGTTCTGGTGGACATCAAACTGTCAATGTTGATCAGAGCAGTCGCACTGTCCAGTCGCAACCGTGCCTTGCGGCCCACTACTTCCTTCGCGACGCCAGACCCTGCAGCGACGACAGCCGCCACCGGATCATCCGCATTCGGAATGTCGTACCACCCGGTGACCAGTTCGGGCCGGGGTGGCGCAATGTAGACGAGTGCCATCGACCGATTTGCAAAATTGTACTCGGCGAGATGATTATGCCCGCCGCAAGCCATAGCTAGCGGCAGTAGTGCAACGGCTGTGATGCCGCGAATCAGACTGCGCCGGTCGGTTTCCATCGATCTCATTCCATTCCCCCGTGCTGTCATCCCCGCGAAAGCGGAGATTCATCTTTCCCGTCATCCCCGCGAAAGCGGGGATCCATTGGATACTCCAGCACCAAAACAAGTTTCGAGCTTTGCTGAATCCCATGAATGACGACGGATGATCAGTATCGGTGACTTCTGGTCTGGCCCCGGGCGGAAATCGTCGATATGCTTCAGGTATGTCTGTACCGGATTCGCAATTGCCACCCGACAGCCGCAGGGTCGCCGAAGCAACACGAAGAGCGCTGGTCGAGGCCGCGCTCGAAGCCTATGAAGAAGCGGGCCTGTCCGGTCTCTGCGCTGAAGGAAGATGGGAAGTCGCAATTGGCGCGATCAGAGACTTCGATATTGGCCCCGTCATCGACGCTTCCGGAGAATCCGCGAAATAACGTCGGCCGGCCGCCTCGACTCGACTAGCCCAACGCCTTCAAAACTACACTGCCCGCGTCCCTGATCGCCGCATTACGATCACTCAGTGATGCCGAGCTCTCAACTATGTAAGTCGTGACAATGATCGGCTTACGATTGGGCGGCCACATTATCGCGATGTCACCAGTTGCGCCATTCAGACCGGTGCCTGTCTTATCGCCAATGCGCCACATTGCAGGAGCAGATGCAGGAGCAGATGCAGGAGCAGATGCACGAACAGATGCGCGAAGTCTCTCGCCGCCAGTCGTGTTGGCGATCAGCCACGACGCCAGCAGTTGTCGCGATCCGACAGACAGGACGTCTCCAAGCAGAATCGTTCGCATGTCTTCCATCATCGCCGCTGGAGTCGTGGTATCGCGTTCATCGCCATGTATCGCCGTATTCAGAGTGGGCTCATTGCGATCGAGCCGCGTCAGGTTGTCTCCGATCGAACGAGCGAATCTTGTTACACCAGCGGGACCATTCAGCGATTCAAGCAGCAGATTCGCAGCGGTGTTGTCGCTGTATTCGATGGCTGCAGAACACAGCGCGGACAGCTCCATCGCTCCCTGCTTTATGTGTGCACGTGTCACCGGTGCGTAGTCGAGCAGATCCTTCTCCGCGAACGCGACCTTGCGATCGAGCCGGTCGAGCTTTTCATCCACTCTTTGCAGCGTCGCCGCGACCGCAAGCAACTTGAACGTGCTGCACATCGCGAATCTCTCATCAGAGCGATAAGTGACGCTCCGCTGACTTCCGGTATCGATAGCCGATACACCGAGCCGCCCACCAATCCGGTGTTCGATTGCAGCCAGATCAACATCCGGGTCACGGACTTTAGCCGCAATTGCATACCGCGCCGCCTCACGCACCGAATTCCACTGCAATAGGGGAGCGACTGCAATCGCTCCAAACAGAAAATCGCGGCGCGTGAGGTTTTTTCTTACCATATTGGCGCGTTAGAGCAACATCACTTGACGATGGTGGCACCCGTGAGCGTCGCAACCGCGCCGAGCGTGGTCTGAGCGGCATTCAGGCCGAGCCTGAAATCGTCGTCGCTGTACGTCTTGAACATGTCGGTCGGCTGATGCCAGTTCGGATCCCATCCAGCACCGATCTGTGCACCCCGTTCGTTCTCGCGCACACTGATCGATGGTGCCAGATCCTGGAATGGCGCGGAGTCGGTGTTGGTCATGTGTTGCCCGACCTGTGCAGGATAGTCGGTGGCGTATTTGTCATTCGAATTGGCAAGCGCCCACGCCAGTTTCTGCGATGCGTCAGCGAATTTCGACTTGGACTGGAATTCGATATTGACGTCAGCCTCCGGCCGCTGAGTTGGACTCAGCGTTCCATCTGCCCGGGGCATCCCATGATCGAACATCATCATGTCATGCTGGATGATGCCAAGCCATTTGGGCTCCGGGTACTTGCCGGATCCCGCAGGAAACTCCCGGCCCTGCAGCGAGTCGCGCTGTTCCGCATATGCACGAGATCCATTCAACCCGGTTTCTTCGTTGTTCCACAGAATGAAGCGGATCGAGCGATCCGTCTTCACATCTGGCGAGCTGAATACGCGCGCAAGTTGCATGACGAGCGCAGTACCGGATCCGTCGTCGTTTGCCGCCTCGCCCCAGCCGATTCCGTCCATGTGGCCGCCGACGATGTACATCTCTTCGGGGTGAGTGGTGCCAACCTTGGTGCAGTACACCTCCTGGCGCTCACCATCGACACTCTGGGGCGTATTGAGTTTGCGCAGATCGAGATCAGGCTGGCGAAGCGAGTCGGTATTGACGCCCGTTGGTACGATCTTGCCGCGCATGTGCGAACCACCCGGGCCCTGCGTGCGATCACGCGTACGTGAGCGAAACTGGGCAAGCTGTTCTGGCGTGAGCGGCTGACGCGGCGGCGGTGCTTCGAATTGATACGTGATTCGCTCGGTCGGAGTACAGCCATAACTCTTGAGCTGAGCTTCTATCCAGTCGACTGCGGCACGATTGCGATCCGTGCCCTGTCGCCGATCACCAAACTTCGTCAACCCCTTGATGGTCGCCTTGTACTGCTCCAGATCGAGGCGGCCGATCATCGTCTTGATGGGATCAACGGTCGAATCCGCTGGTGTGGCGGCACGGCTCGCAGTCTGAGCGACTGTTGATGTCGCTGGCACCGCGAGACCGGCGAGCGAACCAACCATCATGAGCCTACTGATCGAGATGTGCATGCTGATATTGGTCGAGGTAAAAACCAGAAATTTCTTCACTCAAATGGCCTACGCATCCGGCGGACCTATTGCTGGATTGTGCCAGATCGGTCGCCCAAGGGAAAATTACTGCTGTAGCGCCGAGCCTGCGGGGAAATCAAGTAGCCAGAGTCGCGGGCTGAAGGAGCACTCTGAATGCCATCGCCGACGCGCTCGCAGATCGCCCGATCAAGCGCAATTCAGTAAGATCGCGCCTGAACGTGACTCCGCGCAGGCGAACGACTGCGATGTATCCAAGCGCGAGCTGATCCGCCGCTGATGCTCTGGACACGACAGCGAGTCCCAAGCCCGCCGCGACGGCCTGCTTGATCGCTTCGGTACTCCCGAGTTGCATCGATGCGGCCGGATGCACGTTGTACCTGGCCAGCTCCGATTCTGCAACCGCGCGTGTTCCGGAACCCGGTTCACGCAGAATGAACGTTTCATCGACAAGATCGGCCGGAACCACCTTCCGCTTGCGCAAGAGCGGGTGCGCCGCGGGAGCGATCACCACAAGTTCATCTTCACGCCACGGGACCACAGAAAGTCGCTCATGGTGTATCGGGCCTTCGACGAGCGCAATATCCAGTCGCCCTTCGAGCAGCTTCCGCGCGACGGTGCGAGTGTTCGCGCTCAGAACGCGCAGCGTCACGCCCGGATGCTGCGCGTGGAATCGCGCCAGAAGCGACGGAAGGAAATACGTCGCGACGGTAGTGCTCGCCCCCACTCGCAGGATGCCGCGATCCAGCCCTCTCAACGCTGCGAGTTCTTCCTCGGCGATCCGCGCGACACCAAATAACTCCCGGGCGCGGACCAGCAGGCTCTCCCCTGCGTCCGTCAGCTTCGGCGTGCGTCCTGCCCGATCAAAAAGAGCGAGCCCCACCTGCCGCTCCAGCTCCTGTACCGTCTTGGACACCGCCGGCTGGCTCAGCCGCAACGCGGTCGCAGCCCGGGAAAAACCGCCATGCTCGGCGACCGCGGTGAAAACACGCAGGTGATGCAGATTGAGAGTCATAACTAGATGGAATACTAATATAGAAAGAATGTCTTTGTATTATGTGTCCAGCGCGCCTAATCTGATTGGGTCGGCTCCGCACTCGCCATCCGCGTGCCGACGCCGGGCCTCGGTACGTGAGCGAGGTCGCAGGATTCCAGGGGGCAGGCTTCGTTCACCATGACAGCAACTGCATTCATCCGCGGTTCCGGTTCCAACGCCGTAACAATTCCCGAGAAGGTGACCCGACTACTTCCGGGACTCTTTCTCACCGGGCTCGTGAGCATCGCATCGCTCGCCATCGCGGCAGGTGAAGAACGCGCCTTCGGTCACGCAATCATCGAAGGTCTGGTTGTCGCGATTCTGCTTGGGATGGCGGTCCGCACTTTCTGGACGCCTCCAGCAACCATGGAGAGCGGCGTGGCGTTCAGCGCAAAACAGGTACTCGAGGCTGCCGTCTTCCTGCTTGGTGCTTCAGTCGACCTTCCACTACTGCTTCGCGCCGGCCCCTCGCTCGCGATCGGAATTGTTCTGCTCGTAATCCTCGGAATCGCCGCCAGCTATACGATCGGACGAGTCATGGGCCTGCCGCACAAGCTGGCGGTACTCGTCGCTTGCGGCAATTCGATCTGCGGCAATTCCGCCATTGCGGCGGTTGCGCCTGTCATAGGCGCCAAAAAGGAACACGTTGTCTCTTCCATTGCGTTCACCGCAATTCTGGGAGTTGTCGTTGTCCTCGGACTGCCGTTGCTCATGCACCCGCTCGGATTGAACAACTACCAGTACGGCGTCCTCGCTGGGCTCACTGTGTATGCCGTTCCACAGGTTCTCGCAGCGGCCTTTCCAGTGAGCATGCTTTCCGGTCAGGTCGGAACCCTGGTCAAGCTCGTGCGCGTTCTCATGCTCGGCCCTGTAGTGTTGTTCTTTGCCATTACACACCGTGACGCCAGTGGGACAGCAACCGATGGCACAAAACAGCGCTTTCAGTTGACGCGCTTCGTGCCCTGGTTCATCATCGGATTCCTGTTGCTCGCCATCCTTCGCGCGACAAACATATTTCCGGCCGTGGCAGTCGCACCGACACGCGCTGCATCGACATGGCTCACGGTTGCTGCGATGGCTGCACTTGGACTCGGTGTCGATCTCAAGGCAATCAGCAAAGTCGGTTCACGAGTGATCACGACCGTCACAGCTTCCCTCGCTGTGCTGATCGCGCTGAGCCTGACGCTGATTCACTTTCTCGCCATTGGCTGAGACAGACCGCAACCCGCCAGCTCGTCCACTACAACCAGCGTCTTACGCGACTGCAGTACGCCGGGTATTCGTCCGGGAAGGCACTGGTGAGATAACGCTCTTCGCGCGCGATGACAGCATAGCGAACTACCAGCAGCACGGGGAACAACCATACGATCAGCCACCAGCTGCCGTAAAAAAGAGCGATCGCCAGATACAGCGCGGCGAGGCCGACGTACATTGGATTACGAGTAAAGCGATACGGTCCACTTGTAACCACCATACTCGCCGCGCGATTGGGGATTATGGCAGTACGCGCGAGCATGAATTTAGCAAAGGCGCCGAGCATCAACACCAGCCATACAATCAAAAACAGCGCGATGATTACGTAGCGAAGAGGTGGAGCAACCTGCGGTAACGGCGCCGGCCAGACGCGATCCAGCAACCAACCTGTCAGGAAGCCAATCAGGTAGATGAACGGCGGTGGAAAGTGCACGCCAGCACTGCGTAGCGGTGCGTCCTGAGCCATGGTGGAGGGAGCCTTGTCGCTGGTGAACCAACGGGAGCGGCGCGAAGTTGCAAATATACCGGCCGGAGGCTTATGTGCGACGGTATACAGTCAATCGCGAGGCAGCACGACCAGCCCAATTGGCACGCGCCGAATGCCACGCCGGCGCACGCGCTCTCCCAACGCCAACCGGATCATCATCTGACTGGAGATTCCTCCGTCCAGCATCACAACCGCTCGGCAACCCAGCGCGACTCCAACGAGCCAGCTGATTCAGAGGTCGAATCACTGACGGAAGCGATTTGCCAAATCCCGTCTGGCGCCTAGGTTCCACTGGTCGAGACAAGAATAGAGCTTCCAGGTCATTTCGGTAGCATCGTGTCAGCACCATGCGCACATGTCCAATGCATTCCGCGCCGCCGGAACGACGGATAGCGCCCGTGTGTACCGGCAGTACGTGGAAACCGCGTGGGAGAACGCAGATCCGGAGGTCAAGCGGCTGCTGGAAAGCCCTCCTGAGGACTAACCGCGCTGCGGCCCGCAATTGTGTGGATTCTCCCCCTTGCACCTCACGTTACGTCAGGGCTTACACTATCCTCGTGGCCACGCAGGACCCATCATCGCTGAGGTAATGAAAATGAAAGAGCCGCCGTAGAAGGTCGGTGAGCTGGCTCGAAATACCGGAGTGTCGGTTCGCGCTCTCCATCACTACGATGAGATCGGGCTGCTCACACCGTCTCTTCGGACAGCTGCCGGTCACCGATTGTAGAACCGGTCAGACATAGAACGGCTTCAACAGATTCAATCGCTTCGGCTGATGCGGCTGTCGCTGGACGAGACAAGGCGCCTGCTCGACGGGGCCGTCGCTTCGCCTCTGCAGGTAATCCACCTGCACCTCGCCAGGCTGCGTGAGCAGATCGCTATGCAGAAACGACTG
>JBDTAW010000292.1:0-3165 GCA_039924445.1 Gemmatimonadaceae bacterium | reverse complement strand
CAACGTCAGATGATTTCTGATTATGCTCTGCTCAACAACCAAGTTCGGCCAGGGGAACGGCGCACAGCGAATGTCCAGCGTGTTGCAGCAAGCAGTCGTAGCCGGCCGCGATACGTTCGGCAGCACCCGACCCGAAGCTGTCTGTCGAACGCCAGGGAAGCGGTCATCCCCGACTTCTCTGATCGGGCGGGTACAGTGCTCGGATAGGTCCCTTCGAGCGTCCGCAAAGGACGGCAACGTGCCGCCCTCTGACGCGGGGGAATGCGGCGACCCCAACTTCCCATTCATCGGGCTCGGCAAGCGGCCGTTGTAGACCGGGAAGCGGATCTGCAACTTGCCCACACGCCGCCTCCCGCTTCCGGAGCGCGCCGCCGCGCGCCCCGCAATTTCCATGATGTCGTGGAGTTGATCCGGCGTTACTGCGGTGAGCACATCGAGACGCCGATGCCGTATCCCTCGGCCACATAGCCTTGCGCCAGCATCTGGTTACGTACCGCCAGGTCGGTGGTAAAGCGGTGATTGGGTGCCCCTCCCATGCCGTTGTTGTAGAGCCGATAGACGGGAATCGTTCCAGTCGGGCAGGCACCGTTCGCGTTCGGAAGCATCGTATAGAAGAGATTGTCGTCTTCAAGACCCCAGTCGGGGAAGCCCGCGATTGTTGCTTCACACCCAAAGCCCTTGGGCGCATAGAAATGTGAACTCTTCGGCGCAAACGACGTGTTGAAGAAGCGGCAAGTTGCGACAGAACCTGTAGGTGCAGTCGCGGGCGCATAGACGTTGAAGGAAAGGCCTGTACGCGACCATTCTTGAAATGGCGGTGCGTGAGCATCCAGCAAGGCAATTTCTCCGGCGACTGGCGTGATGAAGTAGTGATCGAACGTCGCGTGGTAAAACTCGATCGCGCTACTCTTGTCCACCGAAATGGCAAGTGGCCTGACCGACACCGACTTCGAAGGCAGGCTGGTGCCGGCCGCGCTGCTGGCGGTCACGGAACAGAGGTACGGTTTGCCATTGTTAAGTCCAGTCACGGTGAGCGGCGAGGCCGGTCCGGATGAAATGAACGTGCCTGGCCGCGTCCCTTGCGTGCAAGTCGCTGCGTAGCCGGTGATCGGAGAGGCCCCGCCCGCCAGTGGAGGAGTGAAGGAGATCGAAGCTCGCGCGTCACCGGCCTCGGCTTTGCTGATGAAAGGCTCGCTGGGCACGGTGCGCGCCATGTGGTTCCGATACGTGCGGTACCAGATGTTGCCGGACTCCGGGGCCGTGCCAAAAAGGACGACCACGTCGAGCTGACCGTCACGATCGAAATCGGTCACCGCGCCGGCGGTCACCGCGCCAAATGATGACGTCGGCCCCAATACGCCCAGCTGTGCTGGCGTGAAGCGGCCGCTGCCGTCATTCATCCAGATCGGTGGGACTCGTATATCCAAGGCGCCAATGGGGTTGCAATAGAGATCCTCCCATCCGTCACCATTGAAGTCGGCGAATCGAAGTGGTGAGCAGCCCGACGGAATAGTGGTATAGCCCGCATACGTATTCGGACCGAGCAGCCGGATGGCCGTCTCGTCGGCGAACGTACCATCGCCGCGATTGATCAGAATCTGGAAGGCCGCGCCGTCGTAGATCGGTTTCCGGTCCGCATACACAACGAGGTCGGGGTACCCGTCGCGATTGATATCGAGAACGACGATGCCATTGAACTCCCAGTCGCCTGGCTTGAGGGAACCCGCCGGCAGCACCTGCCGCGGCCGCCGCGTGAAATCGCCCGTTCCATCGTTGAACAACACGAGGTTCTCCGAATGGATGTCGCCGAGCGTGAGGAGGATGAGGTCGGCGTATCCGTCCCGGTCCACGTCGGCGATGGCGCACGTACCCATCGAGTAACCCTTGTTGACGCCGAGCAGCTCTGCCGGAATTCCGCGGGTCGACTGGGTGAACGTGCCGTCGCCCTTCCCGATAAGCAGATACGACCCCTCCAGTCCGGCGCTCTTGAAATTCAGGACATAGACGTCCGGCACGCCATCGCCGTCGACATCGCCAGAACAGGCGCCGTAGACGTTGGACATGCCCTGAGGCAGCGTCGAGGAGCGATCGACATAGCTGCCGTCGGCACTGGAATTGAACAAAGCGCCCCGCTCGCCACTAAACGGCGGGAAATCGTAGCCCCAGTTCGCAAAGTACAGATCCGGTCGGGCGTCATTGTTGAAGTCGCCCACGATGATTGGATTTGCAAACACGACACTCGGCAGGGTTCCATTTCCGAACAATTTTCGTGTCACGTCCGTAAGGGAACCATCCACATTCGGTCGAAGCGCGCGGCAAGGTATCGGCGCATTCTCCTCGCCGTAACGGCAGAGAAAGGTATCCGGGCGCCCGTTGCCTTGAAAGTCGACCTGGACGCGAAAGCCGAGACCAGCCGGGTCACCCGAAGGCAGCAACCACGGTATGGAAGGATCGGAGACTTGCCGAAACGCTCCGTTTTGCGTGAGAACCTCGCGGAAGTCGAGGGTCGGGAAGGCGCGCGCGGCGGTCAGTGGTACCAATCCCATGACCATTACCGTGATTGCCGTGCGAAAGTACCAGCTTGGCCGATGACCCGACGAATTCAGCAAATGTTGCTTCATGGGGCAGGCACGCTCAGCCAGGAGTTCATCGGGGGTAACCAAATAATCGGCGCTCAAGCACTTGAGCCTGAGTGTAGTGAGAACGGTAGTACGGGTCAAACTTCGATTTTCAGTAACAAGGGGACATTACGCACGCTTGTCGTTTTACTTTTGCGCGAGAGCGCACGCTGGATGTCCGCTTGTGGGAACATGGGTCAATGCCCGGTCTTGGCCGCGCGCAGTCTGCAGACAATCTCGGCCTTTGGTCCGCTGTTGGGCGCGTTCCTGACCTTCGCGGTGGCGTGATCCTGGCGCCTAAAGGTCGAATGGGGATTTCGAGTATGGCGCGCTCTAACGTGATCTGACACCGCCCGTCAGATCGAATCTGGGTTGGACACATCATCCGAGGCACAAGCGCCGAGCAGTGCCCCGCTACCCTACGCAGGCTATCTCGAAAGACCTCGCTGACGGCCAAAGGCTCAGGTAACGTGATCACCGCGTAGCGTCGCACTCAACTGCTGGCCGATGCGTTGCTCAAGGACGGAACGCCAAGGCACCAAGCTAA
>JBDTAW010000291.1:0-4685 GCA_039924445.1 Gemmatimonadaceae bacterium | reverse complement strand
CGGTTCCGCCCGCGTTCGTCGTGCCATTTGGACCGACGGCATGCGGCACGATCATCATCTGGTCCCGCCACGGTGAAGCACGACAGCGGGGCACCATGACAGTCACACAACTCGCGGCTCTGCTGACAAGCTTGCAGGTGTACGCCGCCGACCAGGTCGATGAGCCCGCTCGCGTGGACACATCGGCGCTCGTCGCTCCGGTGTATCCGGAGGCGCTCCACAAGTCCCACACGCCTGGCCAGGTCATCGCAGAGTTCGTTGTGGATACCACAGGGAAAGCAGAGCCAGCGACGTTCGGCGTCGTCTCATCCACCGATGCGCGTTTCACCGAAGCAGTGCGTCTCGCCTTGCCAAACGCCCGATTCAAGCCGGCGGTCCTCCACGGCGGCCGAGTGCGGCAGATAGTTCGCCAGTCGTTTGCTTTTGTTGTGCCGCGCGACGGCGGCAAGTCGCCCGGATAGCATCTATCACCGCTCACACGCCCTCTCCATCAACCCAGTTTACCACCCTCACCGGCGCCTCGATCCGCGCATAGTGCCGCGTGTTATTCGTCACCAACACCGCTCCCACCGCCAGCGAATGCGCTGCGATCATCATGTCCAGCTCGCCAATCGGCTGACCCGTTGTCACAAGCTGAAACCGAATGTCCGCATAGAAATCCGCCGCGTCGCTCTCCCACGGCAACACGCGCACTAGCCGCAGGAATTGCCGCACACCCGTATGCAGCCGATGACGGGCTGGAACGCGTTTGAGTCCATACAACAGCTCGGCGCGCGTCACCGCGGAAACACACACGAGTGACGGCGGGATCTCCGCAAGCCTGGCGGTCACCGCCGCCGAGCGCTGCTTGATCACGTAACTCGCCATGTCGGTATCCAGCATGTGAAGAAGGCTCAAGCATCATCTCCAAACAGATCCCGCTCCCGCGGGATCTCGTTCATCGGGCGCTCGACCATGAAGTCGGCTGGCACTTCCATACTGTCCATCAATTCGAAGAACTCGCCCCATGCCGCGAGGCCCGGTCGGTTCGACAGAACCACGTCTCCGGTCCGCGCGTCACGGGTCGCGTAGACCTGGTCCCCTTCAAACCGGAACTCAGCCGGCAGCCTGACTGCCTGGCTAGCGCCATTCATGAATAACTTGGCAACTCGGGTATCTGTCATGAAGCCTCCGGATAGTAATATATACTCTAATATATACTTTCCCGTATGGCTTGTGAAAGTGACGACTCCGGTGGGTTTAATGGCGGGACCAACCGCCACTCGCCACAATCTCGAGCCAAGCCACGCTTCCGTGTTGTAACATCCCGCTACCCCCAAGGCATTATCACTGCAATGCCGAGCAATCATGTGGCGTGAATCATCAGCCGACCGAGGCGCATTGACGCTCCCGCAGCTCATAGATCGAGCGAGATCGGGGGAGCCATCGGCCATCGCTGACTTGTACGGTCGATACGCAACCACGCTCTACCAAACCGCGTACCGCATCACCGGCTCTCGTTCCGACGCCGAGGACGTAGTGCACGATCTCTTCGTGGGATTGCCGAGCGCGCTGAAGCGATATGAAGATCACGGCCAGCTCGCCGCATGGCTCAAGCGAGTCGCGGTTCGTCTCGCCCTTGTTCGGCTTAGATCAAACCATCGACGTTCGACAACTTCTCTCGATGATTCGCACACGCTCATCTCCCCGGATAGCTCCGACTCGCGTGCGAATCTGGATGCACTGCAGCAAAAAATAATGGCGCTCCCCGACACGCTCCGCGCCGTGCTCGTTCTCAATCGCGTCGAAGGCTACACGCACGATGAGATCGCCGCTCTCCTCAACATCACCTCGGCTGCGTCACGCACTCGCCTATCGCGCGCGATCGAAATGCTCCGACGTTCGGTTCTCTGAATTATCCAACAAGGTAAATCAAATGCGCTTTCGCTTTCGCCATCCAACGGTAGCTGAGCTCGGAGACTATCTCTCCGACTCACCCGAGGAATCACGTGCTCAAATCGCCGCGCACCTCGTGGAATGCCAGCGTTGCCGAGATAACCTTCAATTTGTCCGCGAAGTGAGCAACGCTGCGTCGACGGTCCCGACGGACGGTCCGCCGCAATCTGTTCTGGATCGCGTCCTCGCGAGCCGCGCATCGGATACGCGACTCATTCTCCCCACTGCCGACGCCGCGCAACCCAGGAAGCGGCACTGGGCAATTCCGATAGCCGCTACGATTGCATTCGCAATATTGGGCGGAGTTATCATCAGCCAGCGCGCCAGCGACGTCGAAGCTGCAAGCGCAAGCGGAATCCTGAGCTTCGCGCCCACCGCACCGGGTGCTGGTCAGCCGGTGAACGTCGATTACCAGCCGCCGGCGACGCTCGCGGGACAAACACGCCTTGAGTTGCGTGCGCGGTACCGCACGAGTAGCAACGAGAATTACAACGCTGGGATTCCGACCACGGTGGCGGCCGAGCTCAAGCGTGGCGCAAATGGCAAATTCAATGGCCGTGTTGTGCTACCGGATGACGTCGTGTACGCGGTATTCGCGGTTGAAAACACCAGTGCAAGTGTAATTGACGACAACGCCGGTCGCAACTGGGAGCTGCTCGTTTCGGATTCGCTCGGCAAACCACTATTCGATGCACTCGATCAGCGCGCGAACGACATGATGGGTCGCAACTGGGAAGAAGGCTTCGCGACGGCTCGGCGAATGACTTCGCTTTATCCCAAAGAGCTTCGTGGATGGATCTGGCTGAAGTCATTCCATTCATGGCTGGGACGTGCAGACGATGACAGCATCCGCGCGATTCACAGAGCCCGCTTCGCAGCCTTTGATTCCACTTTTGTATCAGGGCAGCGAGCATCGAACGACGAAATCGGGGAGATGGCATGGTATGCGAGCGCAGTCGACTCGTCGGTCGCGGCAGCGTGGCGCGCGCAGCTGCTTCGAATCGCGCCGAACAACTCATTCGCGATTCAGTGGCGCATGTTCGATGGGCTCGACTCACTGCGCGCCAACAAGGACACCGCCGCCGCGTTCCGGAGAATGGATGGACTTTGGGCGTTCGCACCGCCTAATCGCCGCGAGCAAGTTGCAAGTTATGCGGCTGGCTTGGCAATCGACGCGATGGATACCGCGCAAACAAGGCGCTGGACAGCGCGGCTTATCGATGCTCAGCGATACAAGCAGGATGTCAGACAATGGGTGGCGACCCAATTCTCCCGGATGCCGCCACTTCGCAATGAGGGGATCCAGAAGCTTCGTGGCGAGATCGATTCACTCAACTCTCCCACTCCGTCACAGCGCGGCCTCAATGAGACGCGAGTTCAGCAGCAAAAACGAAACGCGAATACAAAACGCAAGCTGTTCGCGACGCTCGGCCAGGCGCTCGTGGCGCGCGGTGACTACGCAGCTGCACGCGCAGCTCTTTCAGAAGCTGCGTCGGACGGCTGGAACACGGGAGTATTCCGCGCGGTGCAAACCGCGAATCTTGCCGGTGGCGACACTGTCGGCGCGCTCGTCATGACGGCGCGGCTGGTAGTCGATCCAAGATCCACGCGTGCATTCACCGACTCGGCCAACACGCTCGGAACGCGCGTACTCGGCGTGGCAGGCTGGAAGCGCTATCTGGATACGGCGCGCGTCGAATACGTGAAGCGAATGCTTGCGGATGCGCCTGCGCGTTCGTTGACAGGCAAGCATCGCGTCAGCAACATGGACGGGAAGACGTTCGATCTTGCAGATCTCACTAAGGGGAAGGTGAGTGTGGTCGTGTTCTGGTCGCGATTCTGCGGGCCGGCGATTGAAAGCCTTCCCGAGATAAATGAGTTATCGGCTCGTCTCTCGCGCTCCGGCGTACCGGTCATAAGTGTTGTTGACGAGGCGAACTCATCCAGCGCTCTTACCGCGTTCCTCCGTGAAAAGAGCGTTGCGGTGCCGACGTATTTGGATACGTGGCACGAAGCGAGCCAGGCGTTCAATCAGTGGGGGACGCCGAGTTACTACGTTGTGGACGCCGATGGCCGTATCCGATTCGGCGAGACGAACTCTGCCGACGAGGCGCTCGCGCGCGCGGAGGCTGTGAGGCTGGCGTACAGTCGGCAGGACAGGTCTGTGGCGGTGGCCGGGAGATAGTTGCGCCGTATGCTTCGATGGGAGCCGAACGAACATGGATCCTCGCTTGCGCGAGGATGACGGAGCTTGCGCGTGGATGACGAACGACTAAAGCAGCTCGTCCGCCGACGGTCCGTACAACCCCGGCACGGGAACATCAAGCATCCGATAGTACACACTACGCTGCGCGCGATGATGCACCATATGATTGAGCGCCATGCTGCGGATCAAGTCGCAATTGCGTCCAGTGCCCACTACGTACTCGCCCTTCATGAAATCCATGCTGTCCGTCGTGAGCGCCCTGCAAGCGATCCGACCTACACCATCAGCCTACGGATTGATCGGGAACGGCGCGTTCCTGAACACTTCAGCCTCGGTCTTGTACCGACCAGTCTGAGCTGGTTGCATCTGCGTGGGCCGCTTGCTCGTCGATGGCAACGCTGCCGCTGGCGAAGCCGCTGGCGAAGCCGCTGACGGAACCGTCGCGACTACAGCGGTCGGTGCAACCGGCTCTGTCACCGCCTGCGGGACCGCGGCGGGCGGCGGCGGAAGCAGTGTCTCATGCGAAACGAGCTGCACGCGCGAA
>JBDTAW010000290.1:0-3203 GCA_039924445.1 Gemmatimonadaceae bacterium | reverse complement strand
CGCCTTCCCCGCACTGGGGCCTGACGTCGGCACAGTTTGTTGATCCCACGTGAAGGACTTATCGGCTCAAAAACTGAGCTCTCCGCTCCGATAGAAACCGCGTAACTTATAGTGGTGAAAGCTACAGATGGTTCCTCATCTGGTCAACGGACTTCGATCGCATGGACCTGGGCATAATCATAGCAGTCGCAATGCTCGCAGTCTGGGGCGTCTGGACGTTCGCACTGAACGCCCCGGGCTGGGCACATATCCTTCTCACACTGGGCGTTTTCCTGCTGTTCTATCGCATTGTCGTGCGCGGAACTCCGGGCTACCCCGGCTCGCCCAAACGGTAGCGAATGTTCAATCCGACCGCGCCGAATTCTGGTCGCGGCGCAGTCGCCGAGCAGACTCTCCCCCTTCCCGATGAACTGCCAGGGCGTGACCGGCGTGTAGTAGTCACCGGGGCCGCTGGATTCGTTGGCTCGCATGCTTGCCGAGCTCTTGCCGCCAGCGGTTGGCACGTACTCGCTCTGGTTCGCAACGCTGCCAAAGCGGCTGAACGCCTCGCCCATCTGCGGCTGGATATCCGCGTTGGCGACCTCCTGGATCCAGTCTACCTGCGTTCGTCTATCGACGGTGCCAACGCGATCGTGCATCTGGCTGCCGTCGCCATCGAACGGAACGACGACACGTACGACGCCGTTAACGTGGGTGTTACCCGCTCGGTAATCGACGCCGCACTCGCGGCAAACGTGCCGCGGCTCATCTACATGTCGCAGAACGGGTCGGATAGCGCGTCCCCATTCCGGTTCCTGCGCAGCAAGGGCGTCGCACAGGATCTCGTCACCGACAGCGGCCTCGACTGGACCGTCCTTCGCCCGTCTGTGATTTTCGGCCAGGAAGATGAGTTCGTGAACGTACTCGCCCGGCTTGTACGACTCACTCCATTCGTACTGCCTCTGCCGGGCCACGGAGAGTCACGCTTTCAACCTATCGCGGTAGATGACGTCGCGGCTGTCATCGTGCGCGCGCTCGCGGATGATGCAACGCGCCAACATCTCTATCCACTCGGGGGACCCGCAGAATTAACGCTGCGCCAGATCGCCGAGCGCATACTCGTAGCGATGAATGCACATCGCCTCATAGTGGGTGTCCCAACTGCCGTACTCCGCCCGTTTGTTGCCATGCTCTGGCACGTCGTCTCGAAACCACCGGTGACAACCGAGCTCCTCGACACACTCGCGCTTGACAACACAGTACCGCTGAACACGGTGTCGACGACCTTTGGCATCAAGCCCACTCCACTGGCACCAGAAGAACTTCTCTATCTTCGCCGAATCACGTCAGGCGAGGCATTGCGATCGCTCTTCAGGAGCTAACCGACAAGCGCAATCGCACGGAGCGATTCCTCCATAGTCGACAGACAACCGGCAAGCTCCCCGACAGTGCGATCAGCCATGTGCCCCAGCCGTACCGACGTCGTGGCCAGTTCACCGTACCCCGACCCAATCAGATATCCTCGTGCAGCGAGGTCAGCGATCAGCACCTCGGGTCGTACGACATCCGAAAGTTGCAACACAGTCACTGTAGGGGATCGCGCTCCGGCTCTGGCCAGTATCCGGACTTCCAAACCGGTATCACGTTGCAACTGACCCGACCAGAGCTCAACGAGCGCACGCATTGCGTCATGCCGAGCCCAGCGCGCTTCGACTCCTTCCCGCGCAACCTCGGCGATTTCGGCCTCCAGCGCGAACAGCAGTGACACCGCTGGCGTCGTGGGCGTCTCATTGTTGTGCGCGTGTGCGTCGAAGCTCACGAGGTCCAGATAAACTCCGCGGTCGCTCACGCCAGCCGCGTTACGAATGAAATCTCTGGAAGCGACAGCAAAGCCAAGCCCCGGTGGCAGTCCTATCGCCTTCTGTGACGCAGAGACAGCGCAATCCACCCCCCACTCGTCAAAGTGGAACGGTGCTCCACCGATGCCGCTCACGCTGTCCACGATCGTAACAGCGCGGGCCGATCGACAAACGACTGCGATACCACGAACGTCTGCCAGGGCGCCGGTTGATGTCTCGCTGTGCACCATGGTCACAGTCGAGTACGAGCTTCGCGAAAGCAGTTCCGCGACCTCCGAAGGTTCCGGCACCTGACCCGGAGGCATTTCATACCGATCGACTTCGCGGTCGCACGCCACTGCTATCCTCGCAAACCGTTCACCAAATGCCCCATTCACGAGCGCAAGGATGCGACCGCGTGGTGCGCAACGAACCGCCGCCTCCATCATACCCGTTCCTGACGATGTCGCGACGTATACGGGTCGCTCTGTGCCGAATAGCCCACGAAGTCCCGTCTGAATATTCGCGAACAGCCTGTGAAACTCGGCCGACCGATGCGAGATCGGTCGTCGCAGCATCGCGTCCAACACTTCCTGCCGAACGTCAGCCTGATTGGGAAGAAACACATCCCCGAACGGCACTCAGATTTCCCAGTTCGACAGAACTACGGCGTCTGCCCTCGACGGCTCCGGATAACCCGATAGCGTCATCCGCAGATCGGTCCAGCGTACGCGCGCGCCGCGCTTGATGAGATTCCCGTACAGGCGGGAGTATTCGCCCTGCATCCTCATCGCGACGCGCCTTGTTCCGGAGCGCCGCGCGTAGTCCGCAAGCTGTGTCACGAGAGTGTCGACATCCGACTCGGTACGGGCTACCAGCTTGAGTACGCGCAGCTCATCCCGCCCCCGACCTTCGACAAGGGGAGCCGTGTGACATAGTGCAAAACCATCGATGTCACCTCCCCGTTCGAGCACGAGCGTATCTCCAAGCGCGAGATTCTGCGTGAGATTGATCTCACGGCTGAAGTCGTAGCCAGGCGCGATACTGTGCGTCAGCTTTGCACAGCGCGTCACAATATCCGCTCGTTCATTCTCAGCCATCCGCCCCAGCTGAATGATTCGGTGGTCGGCGTACTCCGATTCGACTGTAATCGTTATTGTCAGGTGACCCGGCTCAAAACCGAGACTCGAATAAAAACCGATATTGTCCACCGTGCGCGGCATCGTCTCAAGACCAATTACAGTAGCGCCTTGCGCCTGTAACCATCGGGTCCCTTCGAGCACGACCGACTTCCCAACGCCATAGCCTTGTAAACCCGGCGTTACGGCGAGCGGCCCCATCCACCCCTCCGCTCCCGAAAGGTGGCACATATTGAACGCAACGATT
>JBDTAW010000289.1:0-3208 GCA_039924445.1 Gemmatimonadaceae bacterium | reverse complement strand
GACCTGCGGGAATCTGGCCGACACGTGGTGGCCTCCGCTGAAGGTGGTGACAGGACGCGGGGCGACGGTGGCGGCGGGAGTGTTCATCATCGGGATTGCGGGTGGCTTCAGTTGATCCTCGATGAGTATCGTCAGCGCTACATCATCGCGCCACACGGGCCTCCCCACAAGCTTCAATTGGAAATTGGTTCCGCGCGGCGCGATTAAATTTACCCGTCGAGGGCGCTGCTGCACCCGCGCCCGGTCGCCGTACATTCCAATTCTCCGTCAGATGGCTTCCGTTCAAGCTCTCCCTGCGCTCGCAAGCGCCGATCAATTTGCCCCCCGCCATATCGGCCCGACGCATTCAGATGTCGCCGAAATGCTCTCCACCCTCGGTTACGAGTCGCTCGACGCGCTGATCGACGCCACGGTCCCGGAAAAGATCCGCCTCCGTCGCCCGTTGTCTGTCACCGCCGCTCGGACCGAGGCCGAAACTCTCGCCCTTCTTCGAGGAATGGCGGCTCGCAACAAGCTCCTCAGATCATTCATAGGAATGGGCTTTTCGGACACCGTGACGCCCCCCGTCATCCAGCGGAATATCGTCGAGAGCCCTGCCTGGTACACTGCCTACACACCATACCAAGCCGAAATAGCTCAGGGACGCCTCGAGGCCCTCCTGAACTTCCAGACTACGGTAAGCGACCTCGTCGGGTTGCCAGTCGCCAACGCTTCACTGCTGGATGAATCGACCGCAGCGGCGGAAGCGATGGGACTGGCCCACGCACTGAATGGGAAGGCTGGCAAGGAGCTGTTTCTCGTCGCAGACGACTGTCATCCACAAACCATAAGCGTAGTCCGGACCCGCGCATCAGCCCGAGGGATCACCGTGAAGGTGCTCCCGTACGACAAGTTCGAATTCGGACCGCAGGTGTTCGGAGTGCTCGTCCAGTACCCTGCGAGTGACGGCGCCATCCGAGACTACTCCGCACTCTGCGAAACCGCGCACGCAGCCGGCGCGCTCGTAACTGTCGCCGCGGATCTGTTGAGCCTGATATTGCTGGCGCCGCCCGGAGAATGGGGTGCAGATATCGTCGTCGGGAACACCCAGCGCTTTGGTGTTCCGCTCGGCTATGGTGGGCCGCACGCCGGCTTCTTTGCAACTCGCGACGATTACAAGCGTCAGATACCAGGACGCATCATCGGCGTTTCTCGAGACGCCGACGGCGCCCCGGCACTGCGCATGGCGCTTCAGACCCGCGAGCAGCACATCCGGCGTGAGAAGGCTACCAGCAACATCTGCACGGCTCAGGTCCTTCTTGCGGTCGTTGCAAGCATGTACGCCGTATATCATGGCCCCGATGGCTTGGAACGCATCGCAACGCGCGTGCACCAGCTCACCACAGCCCTCGCCGAAGGAGTGCGCCGACTCGGCCTTCGCATCGTGCACCAGGATTATTTCGACACGCTTCGCATCGACCTCGGCGCGCAAAAAGCGTCAGACGTCATGAAGCGTGCGGTCGCCGCTGGCATGAATCTCCGGAAGTTGAGCGATACGGAAGTTGGCATCTCGCTCGACGAGACCTCAAGCCCAGCCGACGTCGCTGATATTCTTGGCGCCTTGAGTGCCGGCTCCGCGCCCGATACGGACATTGACGAACTCCTCGCAGCGTCTGATGCTCGCTACGACGAGCGGTTCAGGCGCACATCGAAGTTTCTGACGCATCCGGTGTTCAACGATTACCACTCTGAAACCGAGCTGCTCCGATACATCTATCGACTGCAGGCACGCGATCTTTCCCTCGTGCACTCGATGATCCCGCTTGGTTCCTGCACGATGAAGTTGAACGCTACCGCCGAGATGATGCCCATCACCTGGCCGCTTTTCAACAAGATCCATCCATTTGCCCCCGTCGATCAGACACAGGGCTACGCGCAGCTTTTCAGTGAACTTGAATCAGATCTGGCCGAGATAACCGGATTCGCAGCCACATCGTTGCAGCCGAACGCCGGCTCGCAAGGCGAGTACTCGGGACTGCTTGCTATTGCCGCATACCATGCATCACGCGGTGAAAGTCATCGCCGCGTCTGTCTGATTCCGCAGTCGGCGCACGGCACCAACCCTGCGAGCGCTGTGATGGCGGGTATGACTGTTGTCGTCGTCAAGACAGATCCGTCAGGCAATATTGATGTATCCGATCTGCGCGACAAGGCCGAAGCACATCGCGCCGAGCTCGCAGCGTTGATGGTGACATACCCGTCGACGCACGGCGTTTTCGAGGAGACCATCGCAGACATCTGTAATATCATTCACGCCAACGGCGGCCAGGTGTACATGGATGGCGCCAATATGAACGCGATGGTTGGGCTCTGCCGGCCGGGTGATGTAGGCGCTGACGTGTGCCACCTCAATCTTCACAAGACGTTCTGCATTCCGCATGGCGGCGGCGGCCCGGGCATGGGCCCGATCGCTGTTGCGCCACATCTGACACCGTTCCTTCCGGGTCACACCGTCATCGGTCAACCCGGTCGCGAAACTGTTGGTGCCGTCTCGGAAGCACCATGGGGCAGCGCAAGCATCCTGCCCATCTCATACGCCTACATCCGTATGATGGGACCAGATGGCCTTGCCGAGGCGACGAAGATTGCCATCCTCAATGCCAACTATATGGCAGCGCGACTCGACCCGCATTATCCCGTACTCTACCGTGGCCATAACGGAACCATCGCGCACGAATGCATCGTCGACACCCGCGTCGTCAAGGCGACCAGTGGCGTCGACGTAGAGGATATCGCGAAACGCCTTATGGATTATGGCTTCCACGCTCCGACCGTTTCATTTCCTGTCGCGGGGACGATGATGATCGAACCGACCGAGAGCGAGTCGAAGGCCGAGCTCGACAGATTCTGCGATGCAATGATCGCGATCCGGGAGGAAATCCGCGCGATCGAAACTGGAGAATCGGATCGCACGGATAACGTGTTGAAGAACGCACCGCATACGCTTGCTCGCATTACTGCCGACGAATGGACACATCCATACTCGCGCACCCAGGCGGCGTATCCAGCAAGCTGGGTCCGCCAGTCCAAGTTCTGGCCGGCGAATGCGCGTATCGAGTCTGCGTACGGAGACAGAAATCTTGTATGTTCCTGCCCCCCTGCCGACGCGTACGCGACGTGAAGAAAAAAGCCGCGCCTCAATCGAGGCGCGGCTTTTCTTGCATTGCGG
>JBDTAW010000288.1:0-5026 GCA_039924445.1 Gemmatimonadaceae bacterium | reverse complement strand
CGTATCCTGTCAAGCACGCGCTTTACCTGGGAACCTCGCTCCTCAAGCACATTCAGATCCGGGCCGAACAGCTTGGCGTCCAGCGAACTCTTCAACCCCGTTTCGGCTTCGTCGACCGCGTCTTCGGCCGGCTGTGTGTAATTGAACGTTATCCCTGGAAAAGCGCGCAGCTTCTTGTCGATTGCCGCGATCAGTTCCGGTTTCGTCCTGTACTTCCCATTCCAGTCGCCATAGGGTTTGAGACCGACGTAGAACTCAGCGTTGAAAAAGCCCGTCGCGTCAGTTCCGTCGTCCGGTCGGCCGTGCTCCGATGCAACAACGGTGACCTCCGGGAACGATCTCAGAATCGTCCTGATCTGCGGTACGATCTTGGACGACTCCTCGAACGAGATTGTGTATGGCATGGTTGCTCGCACCCACAACGCGCCCTCGTCCAGCTTTGGCATGAACTCGCCGCCAATCTGGGAGACGAGCAGCAGACACGCAACACCAATAGCAACCGAAGCCCACACGACCGTCTTTGCATGTGCAAGGCTCCACTCGAGTCCGCTTCGATAACGGTCCAGTACCCATTCGAATGTTGCATTGCGACGTTCCTTCACGCCGCCGCGCAATACTACCCGGCACACCACGGGTAGCAACGTGATCGTAACGAGCAGCGAACCGATGAGGGCGAAGATTGTCGTATCTGCCATCGGCTTGAAGAGTCGCCCTGATGGACCGGACAGAACATAGATCGGCAGGAAGCCTGCAATGATCACCGCTATAGCATACACGATCGGGCGATCGACTTCGGCCGCCGCCTCGATGATGACTGCCTTAAGATCATACGTCGTGCCATACCGCTTACCGAGCTGACGGTGAATGTTTTCCACCATCACGACAGCGCCGTCGACAAGTATGCCGAAGTCGATCGCTCCAATCGATAACAGATTCGCGGGAATTTTCCTGATGTCCAGACAGATGAAGGCAAACATCAGCGCAAGCGGAATCGAGACCGCCACGATCAACCCGGATCGGATGTCATACAGGAAGAAGATCAGAACCACGATCACGAGTACAATACCGCGAAGGAGATTGTCCTCCACAGTTTTCGTCGTCAGCGCAATCAGATCGCTGCGATCATAGAAGGGGACCACCTTCACGTCCTTCGGGAGCACGGTGCTGTTCAGCTCCGCCGTCTTCTCCTGCACGCGCTTGAGAACAGTTTGTGCCTGTTCGCCGGTGCGCATGAGAATCACGCCTTCAACTGCGTCGTTCTGGTCGTTGAATCCAAACTGGCCGAGCCGCGGCGCGTTTCCGATTACCACCGAGCCGATGTCCTTGACCAGGATCGGCGTTCCGTTCTGCACTGCGACGACGGTATTTCCAATGTCTTCGAGTGTGTTGAGCCGACCGAGGCCACGAACATAGTAGAACTGCCCACCCTCGGAATAGAATCCACCGCCGGCATTTCCGTTGTTGGCGTCGAGCGCCGCGGCCAGCGCACCGACCGAGAGGCCTGCGCCCGCAAGCTTGGTTGGATCGACGAGCACCTGATACTGCATGGTCTCGCCGCCGAGGGACGACATGTCCGCGACTCCGGGCACAGACTTGTACTGTTTCGAAAGTACCCAGTCCTGGATGTTCTTGAGTTCCATCGCCGAGCGATCCGGACTCTGAACGACGTATCTGTAGACAAGGCCGGACGGCGACGACATTGGCGCCACGGACGACGAGACTCCGTCCGGGAGCGACAGATCCGGAATGCGCTCGAATACCTGCTGGCGAGCGAAATACGTATCGGTGCCGTCGTCGAATGTCATGATCACATCCGAAAGCCCGTACAACGTGGTCGAGCGCATGACCTTCAGGTTCGGTGTGCCGTTCATCTCGGCTTCCACCGGTACGGTAATCAGACGCTCGACTTCTTCCGCCGCATGTCCCGGCCACTGGGAAATGATTTCGACCATCGGCGGCGAGACATCCGGATATGCGTCAACCGGCAGACGCGAAAATGACCAGGCCCCTACGATTATCAGTACAATCGCAAGGATTCCGGTGAGGATGGGTTGCGCCAGCGATGCGGCGACTATCCGGTTCACGAGGGATTGTGGATCCATCTCCGCGATGGACTGCCCCGGCGTTTTTTCCGACTCCGGTACCCGAGGTTCGCCTGAGCCGTGCGGCTCGACTGGTTCGGATGGGGTCACAGGCTCTCCGCAAATTGCAGGAAGAGTGCACCCTGCGCTACGATGTGATCACCAACCTGCAGTCCCGATTTGATTTCGTAACTCTTTCCGAGTTGCGACCCGAGTACGACGCGACGTCGCGCGTAATGAGTATTTGGTGAAGTGCCGGAGGCAACGTACACGTAAGGAAGGTTCTGGTCATCCCTGAGCACTGCATCCGATGGTATGATGATGCCTTCGCGCGGCGTGTTGCCCGCGATCGACACGTTGACGTACATATCCCGTTTCAACAGATCGTTCCGGTTGCGTACCAGTACGCGAACCGCAGTCGCTCTGGTTGCCGGATCAACAAGTGCACCGATGTAATCAACGGTTCCCTCAAAGGGCGTCGGGCTGACATCGCCAGTGACCGTGACTCGCTCGCCCTTGTGCACGGCGGCAAGATCCGATTCGAAGACGTTTGCCATCACCCACACGGTCGACAGGTCCGCGATCGTGAACGCAGGCGTCGTCCCTGCTTCCAGCAGTTGGCCAGGAGTAATGAGGCGTTCGACAACTGTTCCAGAGATCGGCGCTCGAATAGCGCCCGCAGCGCCCGCAGCGGCCGCCGCGGCGTTCGCACCTCCGGCAAAAGCAGTCGCCGAATCGATTCCCAGAGACTTGATCTGCGCCAGCGCCGCTTCTCTATCGGCCACCGCACTTTCGGCATCCGTCTGTGCCTGTTCGAGATCGCGCCGTGATAACGCATCTGTCTTGAAGAGCTGTTCATCCTGCTGGGCAATCCGCTGGAGGTTTTTAGCCGTCGCGACCGCCTTTCTATACGCGCTCAAGGCAGCGGCGAAATCCGGCGACGAGACGGTAGCGAGCGTTGTCCCGCGAGATACATACGTGCCCGGCTGCACTAGCAATCGAATCACTGGTCCCGACACTGGTGACAGGACCTGTGTTGATTGATCACCGTTGAATGCGACGGTTCCTGTAGTGGATATGCTCGGCGTAAATCGCGTCGCTGCAACCGTATCGATCAGAATGCGCGACTGCTGAGCCGGAGTAAGCGTCAGCTCCGACGGTTTATTCGATACGGGGGTTGAGTCTGCGGCATCGTTCGCGCCACCGCATGCAGAGGCAAGTGTGATGCTCAGAAGCAGGCAGATGTGTTTCGCGCTCATGGATTGGTTCCTGGAACAATGGTCGACAGTGGAACGCTTACTGCGCGCTCCAGATCTGATCTCGATGTGTTGGCTGACGCGAGAGCGTCCGCGTATTGACTCTCTGCGGCCAGGAGCGTGCGGCGCGCATCGATTACTTCGAACGCGGACGAGCCTCCGATCGCATAACTCGCCGCCGTCGAGCGGTAGGCTTCGCGTGCCGACGGCAACAGTTCGTCTCTTATGTAGATCGCCTGGCGCAACGCCGTACTGGCCGCCGAGTAGGCGTTCCGTACATCTTCAGCGACCTGAGCTTCGAGGTCACGATACGTCGCGGCCAATTCGCGCTCACGATGCTCCGACTGGCTGACTTCCCCCTTCGTGTGCTGCCAGAAGAGCAACGGAAACGGAATCGCGATGCCGGTCGAAAAGACTCCTGGTCCGCTGTTGCCACTCACGTCTCGCGATACGCCTAAAGTGAGGTCGGGAAGCCAGAACTCGCGCGCCAGAGTCGTCGCCGAATGCGCCCCCGCGCGTTGCGCCATGAGGCCGGCCAATTCCGGTCGCGCATTCAATGCTGCAGCCTCCAGCGCGTCAACCGAAGGGAGTGGCGGCGGTACTGCGAGTGAGTCGGCTGCGACTATCGGGGCTCCCAGGGCGCGCCCCATGTACCGATTAAGGGCCGCTCGAGCGTCCGTAATCGTCCGCTGATTCGAGATCAGGTCGTTAGTAGCACCGGCGACATCAACCTGGGCCTTGATGACGTCCAGTCGTGGTGCTGTGCCCGCATCGAATCGCGCTTGCGTCCGCCTGAGAAAATCGTTAGCGAGCGTCTGCGCTTCTGTGAGATCCGCCCGGTGCCGCAGGCTGCCCAGCAGCGAGTCATACTGTTCCGCGGTGAGAGCCGCTATTTGCTGTCGAAGTGCCGCATAGTTGGCCTCGGCCGATTTGACATCCGCGCCCGCCACGTTGCCGCGCAGTCGGATCTTGTTGGGAAATGGCAACTGTAGCGTGGCGCCGATGTTCTTCTGGCCAGACGCCGAGGAGCGGAATAGTCCCGGCTGCTGATCCAGAGACGCGGTTACAGCAGGATCGGGAATGGCAGCTGCCTGAACCTTTACAGCGCGCAACTGAGCGATCTGCTCGCGCGCGACATCCAGCTGAGGATTCCGATCCAGCGCCAATTGTATGGCGTCCGCCCGAGTAAGAACGAGCGTATCCGGCTTTTGTTGAGCACTGGCCGTGCCCGCGCATAGCGCGAGCATCGCGGCCCAGCGAGTGAAAGTCATGCGGTCTCTGTGCTTGTGTTGACACCGCCGCGCGGCACACGTCCGGGCAGAATGCCCGCGGGCCACCGGTGGGGGCTACACGACCGCGGGAGGTGCTCTGGGCTGGCTGGGGTGAACGACGGCGGTGGGCACCCACGACACTGGCGCGACGATCATCCTGAACACAGAATGATCCGGGGCCCCCGGCACGACGGCCGGCTGCGAGCTCAGCACATGCAGCGAGAGGACCGTGCAGGCGGGGCAAGTCGTCGCGTCGTGAGTGTAATGCCCTCTGTGATTGCCAAGAGCCTCGACGTGGGCAGACAGGCCAAAACCGCGGCTCTCCGATAATGGAGCAACCGCGATCCAGCACTGAGCGAGCACTGCGAGTGTCGCCGCAAGCCGCCATACCCACCCGGAGGTGGGTCGAATCCGCGAA
>JBDTAW010000287.1:0-5828 GCA_039924445.1 Gemmatimonadaceae bacterium | reverse complement strand
GCCGAGACAACATCGGCAACTGCAATGAAGTTCGCAGAACTGCTACAGGAAGCCGGACTCCCGGACGGTGTCGTCAATATCGTCACCGGCGGTGGTGAGACAGGTGCGGCACTCACGGGGCACCCCGCTGCACGCAAGATTGCCTTCACCGGATCCACCGACGTTGGCAAGCTCATCATGCGGCAGCTCGCCGAACGTGGCACGCGCATGACAATGGAGCTCGGTGGCAAGGCCGCGAACGTGGTCTTCGAAGATTCACCGATCGACCAGGCTGTTGAGGGCGTCGTGCACGGGATCTTCTTCAACCAGGGACATGTCTGCTGTGCAGGCAGTCGCCTCCTGGTTCAGGAATCGATCGCGGACTCGTTCATCCGCAAGCTGCAGCAACGCATGGAGACATTGCGTGTCGGCAATCCGCTCGACAAGAACACGGACATCGGGGCGATCAACTCGCGCGAGCAACTCGACAGGATATGCGAATTGGTCGAGAGTGGAGTGAGCGAGGGTGCGAAGATCTATCAGCCGTCCTGCGCACTACCATCCCGCGGCTATTTCTTCCGTCCAACGCTCTTCACGGAAGTGACGCAAAGTCACCGGATCGCGCGCGAGGAGATTTTCGGTCCGGTGCTGAGTATCCTGACGTTCCGCACGATGGATGAAGCGATAGAGAAGGCGAATAATACGATGTATGGCTTGTCTGCTGGTGTCTGGACGGACAAGGGCTCGCGAATACTTCGCATGGCTGCCGAATTGAAGGCCGGCGTAGTATGGGCCAACACATTCAACAAGTTCGACCCATCGTCACCATTTGGCGGCTATAAGGAATCAGGTTTCGGACGCGAAGGCGGTCGGCAGGGACTACTCGATTACGTGGAACTCTCATGAGCGAGCGCATTCCAGTAGTCAAGACGCCCAAGGTATACGTTGGCGGCGCATTCATACGGTCCGAGAGCGGGCGCACTTTTCCTGTTTACGATAGCGGTGGTCAGTTCGTCGCGAATGTCCCGCAGTGCACGCGTAAGGATCTGCGCAACGCAGTCGAAGTCGCGGCAAAAGCAGCATCCGGATGGTCCCAGCGGACCCCCTACAATCGCGGCCAGATCATCTACCGTCTCGCGGAGATGCTTGAAGCGCGCGCTGATGAGATGACGGGAGTCCTGCGCCAGTTCGCGCCGGCGTGGACGTCTGCGGCAGAGCAGGAAGTCGCCGAGACGGTCGATCGGCTGGTGCATTATGCAGGATGGGCAGACAAGTACGAGCAGGTCCTTGGGAGCGCGAATCCTGTTGCAGCGCCATTCTTCAATTTCACGCTCACCGAACCGATTGGTGTCGTCGGGATCATCGCGTCGGACTCGGCGCCGCTACTTGGACTTGTTACACAGGCTGTCGCAGCGATCGTGAGTGGCAACACAGTTGTCGCACTCGCCTCGGAGTCAGCACCCTACCCCGCGATTACCCTCGGCGAGATGCTGGCGACGTCGGATCTCCCGGGCGGAGTGGTGAACATCGTCACCGGTTACCGGAAGGAACTGATTCCAACGCTCGCGACGCATGCTCACATTCGCGGAATTGACGCCGTTGCGACAGGCGACGACGCGACCGCGCTCCGTCGTGGCGCGGCGGACAGCGTGAAAAGAGTAAAGGTGCGCCAGCCTGACATCGACTGGTCATCGGAATTCAACGAGAGCGTGTACGAGATCCGGAATTTCGTAGACTTCAAGACTGTGTGGCATCCGATAGGGGCCTAGTTCCACTAATCACCTGAGGGCATATGCGCGCTCAACGCACGTTGCTGCTCGCCGTCGCTCTCGCCGCGTTGACCACATCCGGTTGCACCATGTGGAAGGTCGAATCAGCACCGCTACCGACGCTGATCGCCGATGGTGAACGCGGTACGCTTCGAATAACCAGAAGCGACAACAGCGTCGTCATCCTCAACCAGCCGACAATAGTGAACGACAGTATCGTCGGTTCCACCGACGCAGACCCACCTCAACGAGCCGCGATCCCGCTTGCCGATGTCATCTTTGTGCAGACGCGACATCGCAGTTTCGAAAAGACGGTGGAAGGAGTGGGGACAACGGCGCAGGTGATAATCGGAGCCGCCTATCTCTCGGTCATCCTACTGATATATCGAATTCTATAAACTCGCGCTGCGATGCCAGCGCGGAACGACCCATACCGCTACACCCGCCGGAGCTCCTGCGCAGCACGAGAAACCTCGCCGTGAGATGCCTGAGGCGCTGCGGCCTCCTGGACGTTTCCCCACGGGTCGCGCAGGAATATTTCCTGTGTCGCGCGAGGCGGTTGATCACCCGGAGTTCTCTGCGTGTACGTCCCGTCTGCAGCCAGATCCCACGCCTCCCGATTATCATCGAGCGAGGTAACAAGCAGCGAATGCAGCTTCTGATGCAACAACACATCGTCCACCGGCACGATCGCTTCCACGCGACGATCGAAATTACGCGTCATCCAGTCGGCTGAACCGATGTAGTACTCCGGCTCGGTATCATTTGCAAAAAAGAACAACCGGGAGTGTTCGAGGAATCGCCCGATCACGCTGATCACACGGATGTTCTCGCTCGCCCCGGCGACGCCGGGTCTCAGACAGCAGATGCCGCGCACGATAAGATCTATTTGCACCCCCGCCCGTGACGCATCGTACAGTGCCTCTATGATCTGCTCGTCGACTATCGAGTTCATCTTCGCAATGATGCGCCCCGTCTTCCCCGAAAGCGCAAGATCGGTCTCGCGTTTTATCAGCTCAAGCAACCGGTCGCGCATGTTCGTCGGCGCAACAAGTATTCTCCGATACAATCGCTGTCTCGAGAAACCGGTCAGAGCATTGAACAGGTCAGTAATGTCTGCCCCGATCGATCTGCTCGCTGTGAACAATCCGAGATCGGTATACAGGCGCGCTGTCTTGGAGTTGTAGTTGCCCGTACCAACGTGAACGTACCGGCGAATCCCGTCATGATCCCGTCGCACTATCAATGTAGTCTTGGCGTGCGTCTTGAGACCTGGGAGACCATACGCAACATGCACTCCGTAATCTTCCAGCGTACGCGCCCAGTTGATGTTGTTCGCTTCATCGAACCGAGCCTGCAGTTCCACCAGCACAGCAACCTGCTTTCCACGCTCGGCAGCGTCTGTCAACGCTCGGACGATCGGCGTATCACCTGAAGTGCGGTACAGCGTCATCTTGATCGCAAGTACATCCGGATCCAAAGCTGCCGCCTGAACAAACTGCTCCACGCTGGCCGTGAATGATTCGTACGGATGATGCACCAGAACATCCCGCTCGCGAATGACATCGAAAATGGAACGCGTCGTGTCACGTAACCGAACCGGCGTCACGGGCGCAAATGGCGGGTCTCGCAGGTCCGGAATGTCCAGAGTCGCGAGCGACATCAGATCGCCCAACTCCAGCAGCGAGCCACCATCGACCACGTCGTCCGGCGTCAACGCAAACTCCGGTGTTTGCTCTTCGCGAAGCTCGTCAACCAGAATCGCCCGAATCTCGTCAGGAACGCCAGTCTGAACCTCGACTCGTACCACTTCGGTAAAACGACGCTGAAATACCTGCTCCTCAATCGCGCTCAGCAGATCCTCAGTCTCGTCCGAGGCTTTCACTTCGAGATCCGAGTAGCGTGTGACGCGAAACGCCCAGCTCCCAAGTATCTCCATGCCCGGAAATAGTGCACCTAGATTTGCTGCGATTACCTGCTCGACTGGTATGAATTGGTGTAAACGACCCGTCGGCACCCAGCGCGGGAGACTCTTCGGCACCTTGATGCGCGCGAACCGTTCGACCTTGTTGTCCGGATCATACAACTGAACCGCAAGCGACAACGACAGGTTGGAGATGTACGGAAATGGATGCGTAGGATCGACGCCGAGCGGCGTCAGCACGGGGAAAATATCCGACTCGAAAAAGTCGTCGACAGTCTGCCACTCGCTAGCGTCCAGTTGTGACATTGTCACCAGGCGGATACCCTGCTCGGCGAGTTTCGGCAGGAGCAGGTCGTGCAGGCAGTGCTGCTGCATTCCGGACAACTCGGCGATGCGCGCGCGAATCGCGCTGACAAGTTCGGCCGGCGTCATTCCATCGGGGCCGTTCGGTGCAGTGATGCCTGCGAGCAATTGCCGCCGCAGCCCGGCCACGCGCACCATGTAGAACTCGTCCAGGTTGGTGCTGAAAATCGAGAGAAACTTGAGGCGTTCGAGCAGCGGATTACGCACGTCAAACGCTTCGTTTAGCACCCGAGCGTTGAACGCCAACCAGCTCATCTCACGATTGATGAACAGCTCAGGTTTGACGGCCATCTAGATTTTGACGATCGAAGCCAGTAGCCAGTAAGCCAGTGCAGCCATTATGCCAGCTGCCGGGATCGTGACGATCCAGGCCCAGACAATTCTGCGGGCGAGCCCCCATCGCACGGCCGATAGCCGCGTAGTAGCTCCGACACCGACAATCGATCCGGTAATTGTGTGCGTCGTACTCACCGGGATTCCCAGTGACGTCGCAGCCAGAATTGCGATCGCACCAGCGGTTTCGGCCGCAAAGCCACCGACAGGCCGCAGCTTGGTGATCCGCCGACCCATAGTAGCAACTATCCGCCAGCCGCCGAACAGCGTCCCCAGCGATATAGCGGTGTACGCCGTAACCTCGACCCAGAACGGTACTCCGTTCGCGTTTTCGACGTAGAGATGGCTGAGCAGTCCTGTCTGATGAACCGTAATCGACTGCACGGACACAAGCAGACCAACGATGATCCCCATCGTCTTTTGCGCGTCGTTGCCGCCGTGCGCCAGCGACAAAAGTGCGGAACTGCCAAGTTGCATTACGCGAAAGAGTCTGTCGACCTTCCCCGGATATGCGCGCCTGAAGATCCAGTAAATGGCCGTCATCAACCCGAGCCCGACTAAAAGCCCGACAATTGGTGAAATGACGATGAACGAAAGCGTCTCGATCCATTTACGGCCCCACACAATAGCAGCCCATCCTGATCGTGCGATCGCAGCGCCTGCGTAGCCACCGATCAGTGCGTGCGATGAGCTCGACGGAATACCGTAGGCCCACGTGATCAGATTCCAGGCAACCGCCCCGAGCAACGCCGCAAGAATCACGTTGGGATTGACGATGCTGACGTCTATCATTCCACTTCCGACAGTCTTGGCAACAGCGGTGCCGACTGTGAACAGCGCGAGGAAGTTGAACGACGCAGCCCAGACAACCGCTGCTACTGGACTCAACACTCGAGTTCCGACAATCGTCGCTATTGAATTGGCGGAATCGTGGAACCCATTGCTGAAATCGAAGACGAACGCGACTATGAGAATCGCGACGACGTAAGCGATCACTCGCTACCCGTTCTTGAGGGCGATCGACTGGAGGACGTTCGCGACGTCTTCAGCCTGATCAAGTGCGTCCTCGACCTTGTCGTACAACTCCTTCCACTTGATCACCTCGATCGCGTCGAGCGCACCGTCGAAAAGCGCGCCCATCGACTCGTGATAGATCGCGTCGCCCTCTTCCTCCAGCCTCTTGAGCTCCTGCGCCTTGAGGTTGACGATCTTCGGATCCTTCATGTGCCGGACCGCGTCCTCAACCTGCGCAGCAGCGCGGACCATCACCTCGGAAAGTGTTACGGCCGCCTCGTGCACCGTCGTGATCCGAAAGATCTCGACGCGCCGCGCGGCACCATCCAGCAGATCGACCACTTCGTCGAGTGCGGATGCCAGCTGGTGTATGTCCTCCCGGTCGAAGGGAGTAATGAAAGTCCGATCCAGCCGGTCGATGATCTCTCGCGTGATCTCATCGGCCT
>JBDTAW010000286.1:0-7789 GCA_039924445.1 Gemmatimonadaceae bacterium | reverse complement strand
CAAGCGTGCAAACGTGATCGGCGTCACCAATTCGATCCCACTGGCCTTGCCCCTTTCGCGTTCTCCCTTGGGGCGGTATGATAAAACAGTCATTTCTGCCACGCAGGTGCCTCATCTTCACCCATTCGACGCAGGTGGATGCATGGCTACCAATGTCAATGTCACGAGCATGCCTGGTGTGCACGTCGACGACCTTCCGCCTGTTGACGTCAGCGTAATCGATCTTCCCTTGGTCGATGTGAATGTGAATGCGCTGCCCGACCTGCGCATTACCACGATTGGTGCGGTTGGGCCCGTCACGCTTGCTGGTATTCCGAGCGATTACTCAGTCGGTATCACCACACTTCCAGATGTGAATGTGCGCATTCGGGAAATCCCGTCGCTGCGTGTGCACGTGCCGGCGAATTTCCATCTGGGATTTTCGATCCTTGGAGTGGAGCTGGCTGCGCTCAATCTGTGCGGCGAGGCGCAGATAATTACGGAGCCGTACGCACCCAATCCTTGCGAGCGGTGCGGTCCCGCGCGTACGCAGGTACAACTGTCAAATCAGCCCGGTGCGGTGATGCGGTTGACCAATACATGAAAGCGGAGATCGGCAGGCGGGGCAATAAGGCGGAAACCAAGGGTGGCGGCTACGAAGGCGGCGCCATTCGATTTACCGGAACGCCCCGCAATCTGCGCGCACAGCTTTCAGTGAGTGTTGAACGGGCGCAGGCCGTACCGGTGGTGCTCACAATTGAGGGAAGCGTACGAATACACCGCGCTGTATGGCGTGCGCGCTCTTCGTCAACCAGCGAACTGGTGCTTCGACTGCCGGCTGCAACGGGTGCTGGCGAGTACATGGGCGAAGCCACCGTCGATGGCAAACGGCAGGCCGTGGCTGTGAGCATTGGTGCACAACCCTGTCTGACCGTGTTTCCCGACAAGACGCTGATATCCGCAGTCTCCGGTGCCAGCGAAACATTCACGCTCACGGTTGCGAACTGCGGGAACGTGAGTGTGATGTTGCCAGCTGATGCTGCGATTGACCTGGATGACAATGACGCGCAGGATCACGCGCTTGGGCGCTCGCTTCGTGCTAAACTCACGGCGAACGAGCGTCGTGTCGATCGCTTTTTCGAGGAGTTACGCGAGGGGCACGGGGGAGAAGCACACATTGTTGTGACGCGAGG
Source organism: Gemmatimonadaceae bacterium (assembly GCA_039924445.1). Taxonomy (GTDB): domain Bacteria; phylum Gemmatimonadota; class Gemmatimonadetes; order Gemmatimonadales; family Gemmatimonadaceae; genus Fen-1247. Next base: position 6,617 of record JBDTAW010000286.1, on the reverse strand, counting down.
AAGCGGGGAACTGCGTCCCGGAGATTCGCGGGAACTCGTGTGTGTATTTCACGTGCCGAACGCAGTGCAGGCGGGGCGCCAGTATGGTGGTGCGTGGGGTCTTGGCATGGTGTCGCACGGCATTGTGGTGAACGCGAAAGGTAGCGATGCGAATACTACGTCCGCTCATGGCAGTCACGAACCGCGATGAATACTCATGAATTCTCAAACGAGTAGCCGCATGGATCCCCACTCGAATACGACAGCAGCGCAACTGCCCACACTGGCGCTCGGCAACAGCATTGCAAAGCTGTTGCAGTTGCCGGTGCAACTCGCCGCCGCAGTGGTAGATGGTACGCATCAACGCTTGACTGGCGGGTGTGCCATTCCCGCGCCGTGCTGGGAACCCAAGCATGCTGGTGACTGCGCCATGCAGCTCAGGCCGGGGCAGAAGGCTCTCATCAGCGTGCACGTTACGAACTGCGGGTGGATTCGGCAGATGGTGACGGTGACCGGCATGGGCAAGCTCGCGGGGTGGCTGAGTTTTGCACCCACCGTGCTGGTGCTTGACGCGCAGGAACGCGCGACGTTTGCCGTGCAGCTCAAGGTGCCGGAAGATATGTCTGTTGGGAAACGCTTGTCGGGCCCGTTACTGCTTCGCGGATGCCGCGATCACTTCGTGCGCCTTGATGTAACGGTGAGCGACTGCGGCGGTATGGCCGTCTGTGACGTTGCCATCAATGACTGCGCTGATAACGTGCATCACTGGTATGATCACTTCTATTGTCCGCGTCCGTGCAACGTGCAACGCGTGCCGGACTATGTGCAGCAACCAGGACCGGCGGGCGTGATCGAGAAGGCCGCACCCAATGTCGTGACCGCTGCGTCACCACGTGGTGTGAGGTGAACAATGGCTGATACCGTTGATGTTGCGGAAATGATGAAGCGCGCCGTGCAGGCGAACGCCAAGTTCTACAAGGGCTGGATGGACTTGACGCTGGAGTATGTGCGTGGCCTCACGTCCATTCTCAACGGCGAGGAGGGCGCTCCGCAGTCGGTTGCGGAAATGGATACCAGCGCTGGTGCATTGGTGATGGAGGGCGAAGAAGGTAGCCGCGTGACCGGATCGTTTCTGGTGACGAACGACCTTGGCCGGACTGTCGCCTGCGAGTTTGTAGCGTCGGTGTTCAATGATCCCGAAGGCGCGCGCATAACGCTCAAGCCCGTGTTCACGCCAGCCAGACTGTCACTGGAGTCGGGGGAACAGCGTGTGGTGCAGGTGACAGTTCCGATAGAGAAGGCGCTTGCCGCTGGTGTGGGGTACGCGGGCGAATTTTCCATCAAGGGGATGGACGGGTTCGCGGTGCCGGTGGTGGTGCGACGGTTGCATGTTGTGGGTCAGCCAGCGGGAGATGCAGGTGTGACGCAGGCGGAAAAGACGGATGGTGCGAGCGGCAGGAGGGGAAAGGTGAAGACGGCGCCCACCAAGTCGTCGAACTCTGCGGGGAAGCGTGCGGGGAAGCGTGCGGGGAACCGTGCGCCGAAAACATCGGGCGGCGCTACCGTGTAGTTGTTCCCCATCTGGCCAGCGCGTTGGCCGACCCTCATTTAGGAGGCAACACCGGGTGCTTCGAGGTGCGTGGGCAGGGCATCGGCGGCGATGGGACGGGCTTTTGGCCGGCATTGCCATTGACCCTCGACGTAGTCGATGTGTCACAAGCTGATCCTATGGAGGCAGGCTGAGCGTCTTCGCGTGTAGCGGTCGAATCACGCCGAAATGCCGTCAGTCGGTCGTGAGAATTTCGCGCACGCCAAACCGCTCGGTGGTTGCCACCAAAGTTGCGTCGACAAAGCCCAGTGGCAAATCGGAATAGTCGTGGAGCAGCGTCGCGGCACGAGCGATGTCTTCGGATTCAAGTGCTTCAGTGATGAAATCACCATCAGCCACGGCGCGGATGAAGGCGTGTTCGGCGGCGGAACCGATGCGTGTCTGAAGCAGGCAGCTCACCTCTGGCATCACTGAAATGGGGACCACCGTTCCTTTACTTCATCGTGAGCACGTGTTCCACGAGTTGATCGACGGCAATCTCGGTGCCTTGGTAAAAGCCGCTCGCTTTGTTTTTCTCGAGGTCGGATTCGTCGCGGTGCAGAGCAGTGAAGACGTAGCGTGTGCCGGTTCCCACGGCTTCCATCGTCATGATGGCAGTGATCGGAATGTCGTCGAAGACAGCAGGACGATAGTCGGGGAATAACATCGAGGTCCAGACAAGTCGCTGCATCGGAACTACTTCCAGGACACATCCAACATTCGGAATCTCCGGTCCGTCTCCAACTGCGATGTCGATGCTGATGATGCCGCCCGGCCGCAAGTCCATTTCGGCGCGCGCCACGCGACCCCACGCCCGGGGCATGTACCACTCCTTCAGATGCTCCGGTTTCGTCAACGCTTCCCAGACCAGTCGCGTGGGCGCGTCGATGAACCGTTCGATAGCGAAATCAAGCTTCGGATTGATCGTGAATTGCTTGCTCATGATTCCGACTCCTTCTCCTTGAGGTGTTTGACGTATTGGTCGAACTGATCCAGTCGAGCTTCCCACAACTCGCGACGTGCGGACAGCCAGTCTTCAGCGACCTTGAACCGTTCGGGTGAGATTTCATACGTGCGCACTCGCCCGCGCTTTTTCGACTTCACCAGTCTGCTGTCTTCGAGCACTGAGAGATGCTGCACGAACGACGGGAGTTGCATGTCGAACGGTGCCGCCAGTTCGCTGACTGTGGCTGGTCCGACGGACAGTTGTTCCAGAACTTTCCGCCGAGTCGGGTTGGACAAGGCGTGAAATACTGCATCTGCGGTTGCTGGTGGAACCATTCCAACACCATCCAGATGTTCGGGTTATGCGATCTGACCAGGGGAGTATACAAGCAGGTGATACTTAGGTCAAGACCTAAGTATTATTTCCATCTCCGCCATCTTCGCAGTATTGCATCCGGGCCGCGCGGCCACCACTTTTGCCAGCGCCACTCAATCCTCCGTCCTTCGATTGCCCATGCGAGTTTCCCGGTACACCCTCGTCGCCTCCGTCGCGGCCTCCCTGCTGGCCTCCGGCTCCGTGCCCGTCATGCTCGGCGCGCAGCAACGTACGCAAGAGCCTGCGGAGCGACCGGCCGCGTCCGCTCGCACCATCGCCTCGCAGACCACTGGCATGGAACGCCACGATGGCTTCATTCCGTTCTATTACGACGCGCGCACCGGCAAGCTGCTGCTCGAGGTGCAGCGTCTCGATCAGGATTTCCTGTATCTGTCGACGCTGGCGACCGGTTTGGGTTCGAACGATCTCGGACTCGACCGCGGTACGACGGGCGCCGACGCGGTCGTGCGCTTCGAGCGCTTCGGGCCTCGCGTGTTGCTGGTTCAGCAGAACATGCGTTACCGAGCGACGGCGGATTCGCTCCAGGCACACTCGGTAGAGGAATCCTTTGCTACGTCCACGCTCGCCGGCATGCCGATCGTCGCCGAGGAGGGGGGCAAGTTGCTGGTGGACGCCACGGACTTCGCGCTGCAGGACGTGATGGACGTCACCTCGACTCTTCAGCGGCAGAAGCAGGGCACGTATCGACTCGATCGCAATCGCAGTGCGATCTACCCCGTGCATACCAAGGCGTTTCCAAAGAACACGGAAATCGAAACGCTGCTGACCTTCGCGAGCGACGCACCAGGACGCGAAGTCTCACGCAATGCGGCCGATGGTGGAGCGGTCACACTGCGCGAGCATCTCTCGTTCGTGGAGTTGCCCGACTCCGACTTCAAGCCGCGCGCGTTCGATCCGCGCGTGGGCATCTTCTCGGTCACGTTCGACGACTTCTCGCGTCCGTTCACCGAGAAGCCGACGATGCGCTGGATCAATCGCTGGCGGCTTGAAAAGAAGGATCCGTCGGCCGCGATCTCCGAGCCGGTCAAGCCGATTATCTACTATCTCGATCCTGGTATTCCGGAGCCGTATCGCACCGCATTCCGTCAGGGTGCAGCGTGGTGGAACAAGACGTTCGAAGCTGCGGGATTCAAGAACGCCTTTCGTGTAGAGGACCTCCCCGCCGGCGCCGATCCGATGGACGCGCGCTATTCGATCATCCAGTGGGTGCACCGGAGCGATCCGGGATTCTCAGTCGGTCAGTCGTTTGTTGATCCACGCACGGGTGAGATCCTCAAGGCGATGCTGAAGATGGATACGTATCGCTCCATCACGGACTACAACATCTTCGCCGGTATGGAGCCGGCAATGGACGACGCATCGTCTGACTGGATGGCGTCGCTGGATCCCAAGGTCAACGGCACCGAATTCGTCATGTCGCGCCGTCGCCAGCATGTGGCGCACGAGATCGGTCACACGCTCGGTCTCGCGCACAACTACATCTCACATGCACAAGGTCGCGCGAGTGTGATGGACTATCCGGGTCCGTTGGTGACGCTGAGGCCGAACGGCACAATCGATGTTTCGCACGCATGGGCAGCGGGCACTGGTGCGTACGATACGCTGGCGATTCGCTTCGATTATACGCAGTACGCGAGTGCAGCCGCGGAGCGCGCGGGGCAGGAAGCGCTGGCACGTGAAGCGATAGCAGGCGGCGCACGTTTTCTAACGGATCGCGACGCGTCAGCGGGTGTCTATCCAGAGGTGACACGCTGGTTGAATGGCGACGATGCCGTGAAGGAACTTGCGCGACAGAGTGCGGTGCGCGACGTGCTCATTTCGAAATTCAATGAATCGGTGATCGCTCCTGGCGAACCGATGTGGCTGCTCAACGAACGTTTCGTGCCTGTGTATCTGCATCATCGCTACGCGATCGAGGCCGCAACGAAAGCAATCGGAGGAATGGAGTACACCTTCGCACTGCGCGGCGATGGACAGACGCCAACGACAGTCGTCGCGCCGGCGAAGCAGCGTGAAGCGCTGCGGCTGCTGATGGCGACGCTCGATCCGAAGGAACTTGCCGTGCCCGAGCGCATTGTGAAGATGATTCCACCGTCGCCGTACGGATTCAGTGGTGGATGGGGTTTCTCGACGACACCGGCGGGAATCGTGTACGACCCCCTGGCAGTAGCGCGCGCATTGGCGAGCAATGTTGCGGACGGAATTCTACAGCCCGATCGTATTGAGCGGGTAATCTCATTCCACTCGCGTGATGCTGCTTCGCCGTCGGCGGACGAGGTGATCGGGAAGATGATCGCAAGCGTGTACACGACATCTGCAGCGACAACGCCGTATCAGCTCGGCGTCCGTCGGCAGGCGAGGCGCGCGGTGGTTGACGCGCTGTTCGCTCTGGCGGAGAATCAGCGGGCGACCGCCGATGTGCGCGCGGTGGCGGACGATCAGTTGAATCGACTGGCGAAGACACTATCGACCGCGACGACGAGCGACGCGGACGACCGCGCGGCGAACGGTGAAGTTGTGCGCGATGTGCGCAACTGGCTGGATCGTCGGATCGCGCCGTCGAAGGCAACGGGAGTGATCGAGCTGCCGCCGGGCACGCCGATCGGGTGAGGAACCCGGTATTCATTGCTTACCGGAGAAATCCACCGTTGGAGCGTCGAAAATACCTGTCCATGGCGATGGCCATGTTCCTCGCTACGTCCACGGTGGCCGCACAAACGCCGAGCGCAGCGGCGACTGCGGCGCGGGGCGTGTATGCGTCGATTTCCGGCGCGGACACGGTCGCGCTGCGCGCGCTGCTCTCTGTGGACCTGCGCTGGGTTTTCGGCAGCAGCGGCGACGTCGCCACCAAGCAACAACTCATGGGTGCGGCGAGTCGACCAATTCCTGACATCCGGCTCGAATATCAGATGGACAGTGTCGAGACGTGGGAGAGAGGTGGCACCGCGACCGTTGATTACAGGCTCACCACCACGCGCACCTTTCGAGAATACCGCACGGTCTTCACATCGCGTGCGAGCGACACTTTCATTCGTGACGCAGGCCGCTGGCAGCTTCTTCGCCATACGCAGACGTGGCTTGTGCATGCGCCGGACACGACGAGCCTGGACTCGCTGGCACTCGCGCCGTTCGCAGGTCGCTACGACCGGGGCAACGGCTACATCGACGACGTTCATTTTCACAACGGATATCTGGTAGCGCAGTCAACGTACGAGGCGTTGATGGGTTCACCCGGTGCGCACTTGTATCCGGTTTCACAGAATACCTTCAGCCCTGAGCGGTCGGCGCCGATGATCGTCTTCGAACGCGACGAGCGAGGTCGGGTGACTGGTTACGTGCAGCAGCAACCGGACGGTACTATTGCCCGCGCTCCGAGGCTCGGGGAGCCATAGGATACCGTGCAGGCGTCTGACGAATCGAAGCCGCGCCGGGTTTCAGCCGAATTCACAGGACCAGCCCCACGGCTGCGCAGCTGAATTCCGGTGTTAGACTTCACTAAATAACCTTCACTCATCACAGGAGAGTCTGTATGGCCAAGTGCCCGCATTGCAAAGCGACCGTCATGTTGAGTGACACGCATCGCGAAACCGCGGACTCCGATTACGTACACAAGGATGTCGTTGGCCTGATCAAGAAAGAAGTCATGTATTCCTGTCCGCACTGCGACAGCGTGCTTGGCTTTGGCTTCTTCATTGGCGGGCTTGCAAC